>JAIEPG010000009.1 GCA_019749895.1 Candidatus Babeliales bacterium
AAGCTTTTGTAAGCCCTGCACCAGCTGGCCTGTGAGTGCTGCTTCGTGTGCTGCCAACGAGTCAAAATTAATCTGGTTTAAAAAATCAATTGCGGCTCCAAGGCCAATAACTTCAGCAATTGCTGGTGTGCCTGCTTCAAATTTTTGTGGGGCTGCTGCCCAGGTTGCTTGTTCAAAAGAAACCGAATACACCATTGAACCACCCACTTGGTATGGTTCTACCTGATCGTGCAGTTCTTTTTTGATGTACAAAACACCAATGCCGGTGGGGCCAGCCATTTTGTGGCCAGAAAAAGAAACAAAGTCGGCGTTTAATTTTTGTACGTTAATTTTTTCATGAATCATTGCTTGGGTTGTGTCGAGCATTACGCGTGCGCCAACGGCGTGTGCGCGTTCAATTAAATCGGCAAGCATGTCTGCTGGCCAGATTGAGCCCAAGACATTGGAATCATATGTTACGCTGACCAGCTTTGTTTTTGGGGTGATTAAATCTGGCGTGAAGTCGCATAGAAAAGTTTTTAAGTTGATGGGTACAAAGCGTAATGTTGCACCAGTCTTTTGAGCTACACGCTGCCACGGCACCAAGTTTGCGTGGTGTTCGGCTTGTGTGAGTAAAATTTCATCGCCAGTGTGTAAGTTTTGTTCTGCCCAGCTTTGGGCAACAAAGTTAAAGCCTTCGGTTGCACCTTTGGTAAAAACAATTTCTTCAGCATGCGCAGCATTAATAAAGCATGCAACTTTGTTGCGTACCGCTTCGTACTGTTCGGTTGCCTGCTCGCCAAGTTCATAAAGCCCGCGGTGCACGCTGGCGTATGACGTTGTGTAAAAAGCGTTCATAGCGTCAATGACTGCCTGGGGCTTTTGGTAGGTTGCCGCGCTGTCGACATACACCAGTTTTTTATGGCCGGTGTTTGAAAAGAAAATGGGAAACTGTTTTTTTATGTCTTGGGCGTTCATTAAAAAACTCATGATTTTAGATTAGAACAAGGTTTTCTTGCTTAGTTTAAAGTGATTTACGTACTCTGTCTAAAAAAGTAGTATTTTAGGCAAAACTGCCAATTTTTTTATTGGGGAGGGTTGGTTTGGTTAGCGAGTATTGGAGGTTGTGCACTGTGTTATTCATGCGGTTAGATTTATTGAGGGTATTGATGATGAAAAGATTTAATGGATTTGCACTTGGTGTGTTATTAGTTTTCAGTTCGTCACTTTTTTCGGCTGCTCGAACGCCAAAAGGGCCAAAAACGTATGGCAATGCAATTGTTTCAAAGCTGGTTAACGTTTATGATGGCGATACATTTACGGTGCAAGTTGACGGTTGGCCAGAGATAATTCGTGAAGTGAGTGTTCGAGTTTTTGGTATTGATACTCCTGAAATGAAAGACAAAAACCCGGCCGTTAAGCAAAGGGCTCAGGAGGCAAAAGAGTTTGCCAAGGGTGCGCTTGAGGCTGCCAACGTTATTGAATTACGAGAGTTGCAACGGGACAAATACTTCAGAATTTTAGCAAAAGTGTACGTTGACGGGCAAAATTTGGCAGAAATGCTTATTGCCGCTAATCTTGCTGTATCGTATGATGGTGGGACCAAACAAAATTGGTCTGATGTGCTGGGGGATGCTGATAGTACCGCACTTGCAATGCTTGCTGATGTTGCTAGTGAAGAAAATGAAGTAAAAGCAGAAGGGCCTACTCACAAGACTACAACAACAAGAAAATCGGCTCGTATTGCAGCAAGAAAGAGCACGTCTGCTCATCCGTAAAGTTGTATGGGCATGGCGCGAGACCACCAAATTTATAACGTTAACATTTAGCTTCGTAGGAAAACATGAAAAAATTTATTAAAACAGCGATGCTTCTCTTTAGTTTGTTGGTAAGTAGTTCGTCTGCTATGCCCACTTCTGGTGACCAGAAAAAGTTCTCTTATGCCCATCATACTGAAATGGTCTTTGGTCATGATCAGGCTATTGAGGTTCCCACGTCTTTAAGTGCCTTTGCGCGTATGCACAACCGGCATTTAAATAAATCTATGTTTTTTGACACTTCGTTTATTTCTGATGCAAAAAAGGTGCGCGCTCATCATCGCAAAAAAAAGCCAGATCAGGCAAATGTGGGTAAAACAGTCAATGTAAAAACGTCAGACGGTGTAGAGCTTGGGTGTACCTACTTTGATCGTGGCAGTGATACGTTGTTGATTGTTGGTGAAGGATTTACCAATCCGCGTGAGTATATGACGCCATTTGTAGATATGTTTGATTGCGACGTGGTACTCTTCGATTTTCGTGGCCAAGGCATTAAAGAATTTGATCTGTTTGATGTGGGTACGTGGAATATTAATTTGGCGCAAAGTACTTTTGGTATGGATTCTTCGTTGGCAAGTTTGGGCCAAAAAGAAGATATTGATGTGGTAACGGTAGTTAACCATTTTACAGAACAAAAGAAGTATGAAAAAATTTGCGGCCTTGGTATTTGTTATGGTGCCTTTATTTTGTTAAAGACAGCTGCATTGCATCCAGGCCTTTTTGATCGCTTGATTCTTGATGGTTGTTGGCTTTCTCTCCCGTTGGTTATTGAAAAACTTAAGCGTGATCCAAAGATGATTTGTTCACCACAAACGGGTGGTTGGTCAAAAAACTGGCCGTGGACAACCTCGTGGGCAGGTGATTTGTTGCAGTGGTTGACCGAAAATATTTGGTGTTTGCAGTTGAATGATATTTCCATTGAGCCTTATTTAAAACAAGTTAAAGATACATCGCTGCTGTTTATTTACGGCAAAGATGATTTAATGATTGCGCGTGAAGAGTGGGAAACTATTTGGAACGGCTTAGAGCTTGAAAATAAAGCTGCGCTGATTACGTCAAATCCGCACGTACGTAATCATTTCAAACAAAAAGAGCTGTATAAGCTGGTGAGCGACTTGTTTATTAATTTTGAATTTGATGAGTTCAAAGAGCATATGTTGGATGTTGAAAAAACGGCTCATCATCATGCTGAACAAGTTCGTGGTTTTGTTGTAAAAGCCTAAGATTTGTTGACAAACCTAGATCCTGATTTAAGCTGCTTTACCAAGTAAATTGTCGGCTTTGTCTACTAAAAAGGGACATCATGATCAAAAGGGCGTTTGTTAGATTTTTCTTTGTGTTTGTTTGTGCAGCAACTTTTTCAAAAACTTTTGCGGCAGCACCTATTCCTGCTCCTACTCCAGCAACGCTGCCATTTTTTGCAACGTTTAAAGAGCGTGTATCAAATGGGTTGAGCGATCCAAAAAAGTTTATTACGCAAAATTCTGCTCTTTTTGGGTTGCTGCGTTGTGCCGCACATGTTCCTTACATTGTTTGTGTTGATCATGAAGATACCAATGTAGTACGCGCAACAACTGCTGTTGCCAATGTTGCAACTGATGCAAAAATTTTGTCTGAGTTGTTGACCTCGCGTGAAACAACATTGTTGAAAGATTTGGTTTATCCAAACCGTTTGCCAAAAGTAAGCGCCTACTCGCTTGCGCTTTTGTACGAAGCAATTCGCATTGTTGATGCTGAAAACGTTGCGTTTAAAAACAAATATGGCAATGCAAAAAAGAAGCTGCGCATGTTTAAAGTTGCGCAATCGTTGCAAGTGGCAATTGAGGCAAGCTTGCGCATGTTGTCGTACGCAAGTTCAGTGCGTACCCCGCATGATACCAGCTTTGCTTTCTGGTTGTTAGAATTGGCCGATTTTGTTGAAGTCTGGCGCCTTTTGGCTCGTTACAAAACATTTTTTGATATTTCTGGTGTTCAAGCCAACATTAATTTCTTTGCACAAATTTCTGCTGAAGAAGAGGAAGAGTGTCAAGATGAAAGTGCAGAGCAAGAAGATGGTGATGACCAAGATAGTGAACAATCTGATACTACCGACGAAATCGACGTTTACGATCCCTTTGAGGAGCCTGTGGGTATCAGCATTGAAGAACTGTTGAATGATCCTACGTTTGAAAAGTAGCTTGAAATTTCATGCACATCAATCCGGATAACCCGGTCGTTCTCAGAGCTTCGCGTAGCGGGGCGTATCGACGGATCAGTAAAATTCTTATCGCCAACCGTTCCGAAATTGCTGTGCGCATTCAGGCAACCTGCCGTGCTCTTGGCATAGCAACGGTGGCAGTGTACGCCCCAGAAGATGTTTCTTTGCGCTTTGTACGCACAGCCGACCAGGCCTTTGCATTGCCGGGCAGTGGGCGTGCGGCCTACATGGACCAGGAAGCGTTACTAGAAATCGCCCTGCGCTCGGGAGCCGATGCCGTGCACCCTGGTTATGGCTTTTTGGCAGAGAATGCAACGTTTGCTCGCCGCGTTCAAGCGGCAGGGCTTACCTGGGTTGGTCCGCGCCATGACCTCATCGCGTTGATGGGCGACAAAATTGGCGCACGTTGCACGATCGAGCAAGCTGGTGTTCCGGTAGTGCCCGGATTCTTTGCTGACGTTACCAAGCCTTTGGCGTGCCTTGCGGCAAAAGAACACGCGGCGGTCTTGGGCTACCCGCTCATGATTAAAGATCCGTTGGGGGGTGGTGGCAAGGGGATGGTGCGCGTGGCGCATGCAGATGCTTTCCAAAATTCTTGGGACATGGCGGTGCGCCAAGCGGCAAAGCTGACCGGTTCTACAAAGCTTTTAATTGAGCGCTGTCTAGAAAATACCCGCCACCTTGAAGTGCAAGTTGCTGGCGATGGAACGCGGGCGGTTCACTTTTTTGAGCGCGAATGTTCTATTCAGCGTCGGCACCAAAAAATTATTGAAGAGTCTCCCTGTTTGTTTGTGAGTGAAGCAACGCGCGCTCGTTTGCATGAGTTGGGCGTTAAAGCGGCGCAGATGATTGGCTATGACAGTGTGGGTACCGTTGAGTTTTTGGTAACGGCCGACGAGCAGTGTTATTTTTTGGAAATGAATACGCGCTTGCAAGTGGAGCATTCGGTTACCGAGCTTACCACCGGCGTTGATTTGGTAGCGCTGCAAATTGCGTTGGCCCAAGGCCAGCCGCTGCCGTGCCAGCAGGCAGACATTGTGCAGCGTGGCCATGCCATTGAGTGTCGCATTTATGCTGAAGATCCCGAACAAAATTTTTTTCCTTCAACCGGCGTTATTCATTACTTTCAGCCACCAAGTGTGCCGTTTATGCGGCATGATCACGATCTTTTTGAAGGCGTTGAAATAACGTCGTGCTTTGACCCGATGATCGCAAAAGTTACCACGTATGGCGCTTCGCGCACGCATGCAACGCAATTTATGGCCGAAGCGCTGCGGCAGTATGGCATTGAAGGTATTACCACCAATCGTGCTTTTTTGCGCAGCATTTTAGATTCAGAAATTTTTGAGATTGGTGCCTTTGATACCGCAACGCAGTTTATGGTGGCGCAGTTAGAAACGGTTTGCCAGCAGGCAGCGCGTGAAGCTGCTGTGATTATTGCTGCTGTTATGCAACAAGTTTTTGCTGAGCAACCAGCGGTGCCTCAAAAACAAGTAGGTAGTGGCTGGTGCAGCGATAGCTGGAAAGGGCAGCAGTGGCGATAACAACCTGGTCTGTTAGGCAGCATGTGTACATGATTGATCTAAAAAAAGTTGGCCAGCATGCGTTTGAAGGTACATTGGCGTGCGACGGTGTGCTGCGTAATGTTGCAGTAAAAATCATAAACTATGATCAGCACAAAAAACTGCTGACCTGCATGCTTGACGGTCAGTTTTTTTCGGCGTTTGTTGCCGCAAGCTCGGGGAACTATAACGTTTTTGTTGAGCAGGCACTGCAATCATTTTTGGTGTCTGTAGTTCAAGCTGGCCAAAAGCAGGCAGTTGAACATAAAAAAACTTTTACCCCGCATCTTACCAGTCCGTTGGCTGGGCGTGTGATAAAAATATTGGTGGAGCACGGGAATGTGGTGCAGGCGCGCCAGCCGCTGGTGATTATTGAATCTATGAAAATGGAAAATGAAATTTGCGCGCCACATGCTGCCATAGTTTCTTCGCTGACCGTTGCTGAAGGGCATGTGGTCAGTTCCAATCAACAGCTCATGACCTTTGATGCAATTTAGAATCAAGGCAAAACGAGCATCTTGCATAAAACTCTTTTCATGAAGTGACGCATTATGCTACACATGAAGCAATGATCTTTTTACAATAAAAAAAGAAGGGGGACGCTATGCAACATCAAAAAATGAGCATGAAAAAGAGACAATTCCGCATCGGGGATCTTGCTCGGGAGCTGAGCGTAAAAAAATATGTTATTCGTTTCTGGGAAAAAGAGTTTGAACTCAAGTCTGACCGCTCTGACGGTGGGCAACGTTTTTATACCGAAGAAGATTTAGATCTTTTTCTTCAAATCAAAAATCTGCTGTATCTTGAAGGCTTTACCATTGCTGGGGCCAAAAAACAGCTCATGTCTGAAACTAGGGTGGCTGTGCCTGCTGCACCGCGCGAAGTGGTTTCTGTGCAGTTACAAGCCGATGAAGTTATGGCCGCGCATCGTGAAGAAGAGTCGGTTGAAGAGAAAACCATCTTGGCTGCCACGGTGGAGCTTGAGCCGTGTACTGAAGAGCGGGCGGCGTTTCTGACAGCCTTACAGGCTTTTAAAGAAGAGCTTTTGGCGTTTAAAGATGCTTTAGAGAGATAATAGCCCTTTTTTAGACTTTTACTTCTGTTTTTTCAATAAATTGCGAGATTTTCTGTTTTCGCTATCAGGGCAGTAATTTGGCCCTATTTCTCAAATAAAACGTCAAAAGTGCCACTTTTGGTGAGCCTTTGACAACGTATCTTTTATAAAATATACTAATTGTAATAAATTAGCATACTATTAATCCTTTTATCAAACCATGGAGGTTATGATGAAGAATCTACGTAAAGCCCTGTTGGGTGCAGCAGTGGCTGTGAGTTTGTTTAATGTAAATATTTTTGCGGCGGCATCGTCTTCAGGTGAAGGTGCGTCGTCAAGTGGTTGGGAAATACCTGAGGACAGTTTGTTTGCGCAGCTTACCCAGGGTTACGAGCAAAGAACAGGTATGCCTTGTTCTGATGATCATTCAGCGCCAGGTGCGAGTTCATCTTCAAGTTCAAGTTCAGCCGAACCAAGTTCAAGTTCGTCGATAACCGAAGAGCATAGAAGTAAGCGGCTCAGAGAAGGAACAAAAAGAAGGGCAGCTCTTTTTTACGGAGCTCATGAGTCAGGTTCAGATTCTGAAGAAGAGGGCAATGACGATGACAATCAAGCTAAGCGACTAAGAACCGTTGATGGCAAGGTTTTGGTTGAACAGGTAAGAGAATCGGTTGTTGGTTTGGCGCACGGCGCTGTTAGTCTTGCTCAAAATGTTAGTAGCTCAGCACAAACGGTTTTGTCATATATGCCTGGTTGTTCTGCGAGTGACCAAGACAAGCAAGATTTTTATAAAAAAATTGAAGCACTTAATAAGCTTTTAGCTTTAATTGAAGCAGAAAATTATGAGGCTCTTTGGGATGTTTTAAGCGCAACGGTGTATAAATCATTTTTTGAGCGAGACTTGTATGCTCCGTTTATTATGAAAGAAGCGAGAACTTCTCCAGTTATGTATCAAAATGCCGTTAATGGTTATATCTTGTCCATGGCTACCGAAATAATAGACCTCTGTGCCCAAGATTTGCGCCGCCAAATTATGAATTTTGGAATAATAAAAAGCTTTACAGAAAAAGATTTTGTTGAATATGTATTGGCAAAAATTGAAGCATTGGACTCGCAATCTTCTAAACAGCGCGAAAAGGCCCGCATAAAAATTAGGACATTTGAACAAAAGTACAGTTTTAGTACTTCTGAGCTGTTTCAGAATGTTTCTGGTTGGCATATGACCAATATGACTAATGAGTTAGGCTATGCTGCATGGAATGAACATGCGTTTACGTGTCAATGTTATTGGAACTGGTATAAAGATTAGTTAAAAAGAGTTTCCCATAGGGATGTTTTTGTCTTGGAGGTTATGATGAAGAATCTACGTAAAATTATTTTAGGTGCGGCATTGGCTGCCAGTATCGCTAATGTCGGCATTTTTGCCGCAGCATCGTCTTCTGGTGATCAAGACAAAATTTCTAACGCAACAATGTTGACTGATTTGCCTGATGAGCTACTTGTGGAGATTGCAAAGCGCTTGCAGGGTGATCATCAAAGTCTTGGCAGATTAGGGCGGGCGTCTCAACGCTTATCAGTGATTGCAAGTGAAGTTCTACCACGCTTGGGCGATGTGGTATCTCGTTTGGAAGATGCGGCAACAAGGCGTCAATTTGCTCAACGATGGTCAAATTATTGGACAAAGGTAAGGCTACGTGCTGTGGAGTCTATGCGCTTTTTTTTCTGTATGTTTGTGTGTTTATACACAGCTGAGACTTCTTGTAACTTTTATGATTCAACTATGCATGAGGCACCACTTGACCGTCTTGCCGTATACTTTTTGGCTATCATGATGTCGTATTGTTTATCGACCATGGACAAAAACTCTTTATCGACGATAGACCCTTATATTGATACTTCATGGTAACTTTAGTGATTCAACCATGCATGGGTTACTATTTAACCGTTTTAAACGATACTGTTTTGCTATGATGATGTCATATTATTAAACCATGGAGGTTATGATGAAGAATTTAAATAAAATTATTTTAGGTGCAGTGTTTGCTGCACATATCGTTGGTGGTAGTGTTTGTGTTGCCGTAGGTCCAAATGATTATACCGTTTCGTATTATGATCCATATTTAGGTCGTGTTGTAGTCTCAAACGGTACGCCGGCTGAGCAAGCGCGCCAAGCTTGGGTAGAAGAACGCAAAGATTTCGATAGATTACGTGAAGAGCAAGAAGAGTTAGAAAAAGAGCAAGAACAAAAAAGAGTAGAAAAGCTCAAAAGACACATAAAAAGAGACAGATTTATAAGGCAAGGCTACACCAAAAATGAAACTTTGGAATTTGTTCCAAGGGAGTCAGATTCTGACACAGATTCTGATGAAGATTTAGGTTACTCAGATTCAGAAAATGATCGTACGCTTGATGAAATAAATAGAGATTGGAACGAGTACTACCAAGACGCGCCATCACCTTCACGTTGTAGCTTACAGCGTATGATGATAGCAGTACTTTCGTTTTTACATGTTTAAAAGAAGTTTCGTTAACAAAAGAGGGCTCCAGGCGGGGCCCTTTTTTTAATCCCGCTTGCACTGCCTGTGCGCCATAGCCTTCCTGTCCTTCGTAGCCACGTAGGGCGTAGGAGGAGGCGAAGGCGTAAGG
This sequence comes from Candidatus Babeliales bacterium, assembly GCA_019749895.1. Taxonomy (NCBI): domain Bacteria; class Candidatus Babeliae; order Candidatus Babeliales; species Candidatus Babeliales bacterium. Next base: position 9,256 of record JAIEPG010000009.1, read on the forward strand.
AGCTCGAAGAGCGTCTCGAAGTGTTTTGATCTTTTTCCCCATGCCCGCTAAACTAACGAAATACAAAACATTTTTTGTAATAACTTAAGAATCTCCTTTAACTTTTACTTTAACTTTGGCTGGGTCATGCAAAACGAAACTATCCACGGCTTTCTTGTCTTAAACAAACCAAAAGGCGCTATCTCTTTTGACTGCATTCGTGTGCTCAAAAAATTCTTTCCCAAAAAAACAAAGATTGGGCACACCGGCACGCTGGACGACGTTGCCCAGGGCTTGCTGATCATTTGCATTGGCAAAGAGGCTACGCGGTGCTCTGGGGCCATTATGAACGTACGGAAAGAGTATGAAGTGACCGCCAAGCTTGGTGAGCTGACTGACTCATTGGACGCCATGGGCAAGGTTTTAGAAACGCATGAAGCTGGGCACGTGACCCGCGCAGACCTTGAAGGTGCGCTGGCTCAGTTAGGGACGAGTTATCTGCAAACACCACCCATTTATTCTGCCCTCAAGCACGAAGGTAAGCCGCTTTACAAGTTGGCACGCCGTGAGCTCTTAGCGCCTGAGGCTTTGGAAGAGATTATTCAAACTAAAAAGCGTGTTGTACAATTGTATGAAACACAGCTTCTTGATTTTAACAAACCCTATTTTTCTTTGCGTGCCTGCGTTTCTAAGGGAACGTATGTGCGTTCTTTGGCGCACGATCTTGCCGGCAAGCTTGGTCTGCCAGCAACAACCTACGAATTAATTCGTACCGGCATTGGAGGCATTACGTTGCGTGATGCGGTTGAACTTGATGCGTTAAAGTCGCATGAAGATGTTGTTAGCAAGTTGTTAACAATTGAAGAAATGACTGGAAAGTTGGGATTCGAATAGAAAAGATTTGATTTTAAAATCTGAGAGAATTTGGTTGCGGGGGCTGGATTTGAACCAGCGACCTTTGGGTTATGAGCCCAACGAGCTACCAGGCTGCTCTACCCCGCG
>JAIEPG010000010.1 GCA_019749895.1 Candidatus Babeliales bacterium
ACTTCGCTTCATCAGCAACGCGCTTATCTATTTTTGCGTGGCACGCTTTAACAATGTCGTTAAACATCTCTTTTTGCATACCGCTCATCTCACGAACACCAAGCACCATACAAATACAATACTCTGCTGCGTCGCTTACTTTTTCATTATCAAGCGAACGTACTCTGCGCATTTCGCCATCATTGGCAAGCTGGTCATTCAACGACTGTATCCGCTCACGCGTAAACACTTCTGACGCAAACTTGTCACGCGCACCCAACGGAAAACCACCAACTGATTGCGAACAATATGACAGAGCACGCTCAAGCGTAAGCGTTGCAAAAAGAGAGAGAGAAAGCTGAGAAAAAACCACAGTAAAAACTATGGCGCGAAGTATAAACATTGAACTGTCCTTTGAAAAAAATAATAATTTAAACAAACAGACCATTATTTTATCAGAAAGCTTTAATTTCTTGTAAATATTTTGTATATCTTTATCCACTAAACAAAAGAATTATAGTGAGGACCTTGTGGCAATAGCAATAAAAAAGTTGGTCGTTGATTGTATCAATCAAGAGCACCGCTGGAAGATAACACTTTTTCAAGAGTGGGAGCGCATTATTGGCCCCATGAAAGAAAACGTTAGTCTTGAATGCATAACCAACGACTGCATTTATCTTGGCGTTACCCACCCTGCATGGGCCCAAGAACTTATGATGCTTGCGCCCATACTTAAAAGAAAAATAAACGCAGTCTTGCAACAAGAGCGTGTTAAAGAAATTCGTTTCCGCATTTTAAAGAGCAAAAAACCTATCCCAACAAAAAAAACTGATCAGGAGACTGACTCCTTGCAAGAACCAGATCCAAAGCGCTACGCTTTGAGTAACGATGAGCATGCGCATCTTGAAAAAGTTGAAGATACTGAGCTGCGCGCATCGCTACAAAAATTTCTTGTTCACTGCAAAAAAACAAAAAGGAGTTAGGTATGAAGTGCTCCCGCACGTTCCAAATAAAACTTTTGGTACTTTTTGTCAGCTTCACCCTGCCCGCGCACAGCAGCACCAGCCCATCAATTGAACTTAAACACGATGCCTCCAGCACCAAAGCCGACCAGTACACACAATTTTTGGCAGCAAATTACCAGTACGGCAAAGGCAATGCACAACGCGCAATGCAAAGCTTCCGTTCAATTTTGGCAAAAAAACATTCGCCATTTGTTTACGATCCATTTATTCAACTACTAGCCGACACCGGCCAATTTGATGTTATTAAGCAGCTGTATGAAAAGAAGGGCAAAGAGTTTTTTAAAGAGCTTTTCAAAAATCAGCATGAACACGCCTTAATTTTAGCACAAACCTACGCATTTACCGGCCAAGAAGATAAAGCAGAAGAGCTCTTTCAAGAGTTGCTCAAAAAATTTCCCGACAATCCACAAATTGCTTATTTTACCGCCATGTCGTACATCAAAAAAAATAACACCGTCAAAGCACTCGCTTTTCTTGAACAATGCTTAAAAAACCCCGCACTCGGGCAAAAGCATTTTCTCTTTCTCTTTTTGCAGTCAAAAATTTATTTGGATCAAAAAAAATATCCCGACGCACTCAGAACTATTGAAGCCAGTATAAAAATGTTCCCACAATTTGACCGCGGCTGGCTGGTAAAAGCAATGCTCATGGAACAGCTTGGCAACACCAAAGAAGCCATCAAAGGCTATAAACACTTTCTCGATTTAACCGGCAGCGATGAACAGGTAGAAAAGCAACTGGTTCAACTGCTCTTTACCGAAGAAAAATTTGACGAAGCAGCTGAGTACATGAGTCGCATGAAAGATAACAGCCCAAAATACTTTTTTGATCTGGCACTCTTACATTTTAGAGCAAAAAAATATGACCGTGCGGTAACCGCCATCAACCAAGCACTCACTCAAGAAGAAGGCTTTAAACAAGCACAACTTCTCAAAGTAGAAATTTTACTGGCCGACCAGCGGCCACGCGACGCCGTTTCATTTATGGCAGGCCTGGTGGCCAAAGACCCAATGAGCCAAGTTACCTTGCATACATTTTTATTATTACGCAAAACAAATGTGCCAGCTTCTCTGTTAGTCGACGCTCTGCAAGAATTGGTGCGCACGCACAACGGCAACCTGCGCTTAAATGCAGCACTAGCTGATTTGCATCTTGAGGCCGGGCAAAACGAACAAGCGTTGCAGGCCTACGAACAAGTGTACAAACTCGCGCAGCACAATCAATTTAAATCGCAAGTGCTCTTTCAAATTGGCCACGTTCATTTTATGAATAAAAACGTTGATAAAGCGCGCGAAAGACTTTTGCAAGCAATTAATCATGAGCCGGTTTATCCTTCAGCCTACAACCTTCTTGCTTACGTTTACGCAGAACAAAACGACAAGCTTGAGCAAGCATTAAAATTTGCAAACAAAGCACTGGCAAAAACACCAGATCGGCACGATTATTTAGATACCAAAGGGTATGTGTTGTTAAAACTTGGTAAAAATCAAGAAGCTATGAACGTGTTTAAACGAGCACTGGAGCTGGCACCAAACGACAGTATTATTGAACAACATTTAAAACAAGCAAAGTATGACATCAAATAAAAAAACGCTCTGCGTTGTTGGCGGTGGCTCGGGCGGCCACGTTATTCCCTGTTTAGTTTTGGGCAAGCGCTGGCTTGAACAATGTCCGCAAGGTTCGGTTGTTTTATTAACCGACGGCACAAAGCCGCGCCAGTGGTTTAAAGACGCGCTCAGCGAGATGCCGCACGAAAATTTTTTGACCATTTCGTTATCGCCGGGCAAGCGCTCGGGCACTGGCATTACCCAACTTTTAAAGCTTCCAATTTTAGCAGCGCAGTTGTGTGCAAGTTTTATTAAAAGCTTTATGGTTTTATACAAACTCAAACCGGAAAAAGTTATTTCAACGGGCGGCTTAGTTTCGCTGCCCGTTTGCTTAGCTGCCTGGCTGCAACGCCGGCCAATTGAACTTTATGAGCTTAATGCAGAGCCAGGCTTAGCAGTAAAATTTTTAGCACCTTTTGCAACCAGCATCGTTCTACCCTTTTCTAGCGCGCACCCCAACCTGCCGGCAAAAAAATGCCAAATGCGCAGCTACCCGCTGCGCTACACACCAGCCGATCGTGATGATGGTTTGTTTGATAAACAAATACTGCTCGACAAGCTTGGCTTTGAAGCACAGCGCAAAACGTTATTAATTTTGGGCGGCTCGCAAGGCTCTGTTTCGCTCAACAAAACACTTAAAGATTTTTTTATGGGTACAGACGGTGCAAAAAACAGTCTGCAAGTTATTCATCA
>JAIEPG010000011.1 GCA_019749895.1 Candidatus Babeliales bacterium
TTGGTTCTGCCTTGTACAAAATAGGTGCGATCTGCTTTAACTTTGCCGTCCCGTAACGTGATGCCGTTTCTAATCTTTTCTAAATCACGTGGATCTAGATCGCGATCAAGAAGCGTGTGGTACACTTTTTTTCTGGCAAAGCGTGGGTGTGCAAGTTGTTGTGCCAAATCACCGTCGTTGGTCATAATCAAAACACCGGTGGTGTCTTGGTCTAAACGACCAACTGGGTAAATGCGTTGTTTGCTTGGTAGCTGGACTAGTTCCATAACCGTTCGTTCTTGGTTAGGGTCTGAAAGCGTACAAACAAATCCTTCTGGCTTGTTGAGCAAGATATAGACCTTCTTTTCAGGTCGAACAACTCTGCCTTGGCAGGTTATTGTGTCGGTAGGGTTTATGCGTTCGCCAGGGTTTTTAACAATAGCCCCGTTGATAGCAATAAGTCCTTCATTAATCAAATCGGTCACTTTGCGGCGTGACGACAGCCCACAATGGGCTAAATATTTGGTTAATTGCGTTTTTTGGTTTGTTTCCATAGGTATCCTCACTACAATGATACCCGATTATTGCCGATTTGGCTAATGCTAAAAGTACGAAAATATCGCTAAAATAACTAGTTTTTATAACTTTTTAGGGACCTGCAAGGGTTCTAAGCCGACCTGCCAGTTGAGCAAGTTTAGTTTTAAGGGCCTCGAGGGATCTTTTTACGGGTGCTAAAGGGTTAATTTCTCGTTCATATTTGGAGCGAAAAGCATTTGGTTGGTCCGAGGCAAAAGCTTGTACAAAGAATTTTATAATTGGTGTATCGATGCGGTTGCCAAGAAGCGAGTCAAAGCACAGGGCTATTTTTTTGCCATCGATTTTCATGAGTGCAAGCCCATAGTAGTGTGCAGGGTTGCGTATTTGTATCTTGATGCCAATAAAATAATCGTTTTTGGTTAGTGCTTTATTAAATTTGTTGTTAATTGATTCAATGAGTGCTATAGGCAAATATTCAAGATGAAGATGTCCTAAGATAAAGTTTTCTTCAAAAAGAAATGGGCTGTCGAAAAGTATTTTGTCTAGTTTCAAAATTTGTGTGTAAGGTGGCAAGTACTCGTCTGGGGCTGCGACAACACTGTTTTGTACGGTCATGGTATTTGGTAAAATGACGGTTGATTTTTTTAGCTCTTTCAGCCAGCCCTTAATTTTTTCGATTGCATATCGTTCGTTGTTTATTGTTTGGATAAGTGTTTCAGCGGTTGAGCCGATGCTGGGAATTTTTTTCAAGGTATTAAGAACAAATTCTTGTGCTGCAAGGAGATTTTTGTTTGTGTGGTGACCGCAGTAACCGCCAGCAGTGCTTCCGGCGGGAAGAGGCTTGAGTCCTTCAACTGATGTTACTCCTTGATTGACGACCTCTACCTGAAAGATTTCTAGGCCATTAATATTTTTTTTAACAAGGTAGGGTTCTTCGATGTACTGTTCTGATAAATATGTATTACCATCGTATGGATCAAAAAAAGAAACGGTGGTAGGAGTCCCTGTTTCCAGGTTTACCTTTTTAATATCTTTTTTTTCTAGGGTGCTTACCAAGTCATCATATTTTGGTGAGCCACTTGCAGCACCTGCAAGCCAGCTTGGCCCAGAAAGAAAAATTAGCCAAACAATAGTTCTGAACTTCATCTACCACCTCATTTATAGTTTTTGACCCGAAAATAATTACAGAGATAGTAGAAAAGTCTGCTATTTTTTTGCAAGAGTAACCTAAAAAAATCTATTCTTGGGCTGCCGGCGTTTGCATTGTTTCGTTTAGTTCTAAAGCTTTTTTAATCAGCAGCTCTTTTTTGTCGGCCATTTCTTTCTTTTCATCAAAATAAGAGCGCAGCATGGTTTGTAAGTCCATGTCTACTTTGAGCTGAGCGCGATGCTCACGCGCAGCTATTTTGTGTTTTGGAAAAATACCAACCAGGTACATGGCCTTGCTGCAGGCCCGTTGCAATGCTAGTACGTCAACGTTATCGTTGCTCTCTTCAGGAACATGATAAACAATTTTGACAATAGCGTCGGTCAGATCTTTTTTATTAAGTTGTTCCAAAATTTGTTCTGTTTGGTTGCCTTGAGCTTCCAACTTTACTTCAACTTGGATCATGGGCCGCGTTGTGACTTTAATAAAATCGACGTTGCATGAACTTTGATTGGCTGTCTGTTTGTCGATAGTCACACGACAAAAACCTTTATCTTCTTTGCGTTCGCCAAAATCTACCCGCTCAATGGAGCCGGAATAGACAACCGGGGGAAAGCCCTTGGGGTTGAGGTTTTGGTGGCGGTGCAGGTGCCCAAGAGCTACATAATCAAATGGTGGTATGGCAAGTTGTGAGGGCAAGAAAATGGGGTCAGTGCCAAAGATAGCACATTTTTCAGACCCAGAAAAAATGCCGCTACTCACGGTTAAATGGCCTGCCAAAATTGCTGGCACCGTTGGGTCAAGTTGTTCTGCCAGTGAGTTGATAATTTGTCCTACTTTTTCAGACAAGCATGTTGCAATTTCAGCGTTATTTTTAAAGCGGTGTTCGCTGTTGGCAACCAGCGTGTTGCGTGTTGGCCAGGGAATGCCCACCACTTGGACAGGTCCATTTTTTGTTTTTATAGTTACGCTTTCCGGTTTTGAAAACACATAAAAATTATCAAGTGGCAGGTAGTCAAAAATGTCGAGTGCGTTTGCTTTACCAAAACTGAGCGGGTGGTCGTGATTGCCAATGATAATGGCAACCGGAATTTTTGCCGTGTGCAGCTTGAGCAAAAGAGAACATAAAAGCTTTTGCTGTGTGGGGGTTGGGTACGCTGTTTTGTACGCATCGCCACACAGCAAAAAAAGATCGATGTTTTCTTCAACTGCTTTGTTTACGCACTCTTCAAGTGCATTTTTAAAATCAAGCAATCGGGTATGAATTCCCGTTTTAGCGTCAATTTTTCCGTAATTTTCAACGCCAAAGTGAACGTCCGCGGTGTGGTAAAGCGTGATCATAGTTCGTTATGTTCCGTGTTGGTTGTTTTTACTGCGCCAAGAAAATTGAGCGCTTTTTTGTCATTAGCACATGATGTTTTTTTTTGTAATTTTTCACGCATTTTTTTTGCGTAACCTTCTTTGTTTACCTGTTTTGAACGGCCAATGGCAAGGCTGTCTTGTGCAACGTCGTTAGTAATGGTAGAGCCTGCTGCGGTGTAGGAATCTTTGCCAATGGTAATTGGTGCTACCAGTGTATTGTTGCTGCCAACAAAAGCATTATCTTCGATAACGGTTGGGTGTTTTTGCTCGCCATCATAATTGCATAATACCGTGCCGGCGCCAATATTAACGTTTTGGCCAACGGTGGCATTGCCAAGATACGCCAGGTGTTTCATTTTTGTATGTGCGCCAATGGTTGTTTGTTTAATTTCAACAAAGTTGCCAATTTCTGCATGAGCGCCAATAACAACGTTATTTCTTAAGCGGGCAAACGGGCCAACGTGAGCACCATTTTCAATAATACTGTCTTGAACAACTGAGTGTGAGTGAATGTGAACATCGTCTTGTGTTGTAGTATTTTCTACAATTGAGAAGGCACCAATAGTGTTTTCTTCGCCCAATTTTGTTTTGCCCAACAAATGTACGCCGGTGCCAATAAATGAACCTGCGCCAATTTCAACATCAATATCGATATGAATACTTTGTGCTAACTCAAAGCGTACGCCTTGCAACATCCAGTGTTTAATAAATTCTGATCGTTTAATTTGTTCAACCGACCATAGCTCTTGCAGTGTGTTAATGCCGCGCACATTGTCGTAAGGAACATTAACAACATGTACCGGTAGGCCTTGGTCGCTGGCCATATTTATTAAATCAGTAAAATAAATTTCTCCAGAAGTAGTACTTGGCTTTATATGATGAATATTTTCTTTTAAAAAGCTTTTTTTAATAACGTAAATACCTGCGTTAATGCGATTAAGCGCTCGTTGCTCTTCGGTACAATCTTTGTCTTCAATAATTCTTACTGCGCCGTCATTATAACCAATAACGCGTCCGTAGCCGGCAGGGTCTAAAACCAGTGTTGAGCAAAAAGATATGATTGCTTTGCTTTCTTGGTGTTCAATGAGTAAATTGCGGATCAGCTCTTTTGGCACGAGTGGCGTGTCGCCATACAAAATAAGAATATCTTCCTGGTCCCAGGTTTCTTCAGAGCAAGCAACGGCGTGGCCGGTTCCCTTTTGTTCAGTTTGGATAACAAATTGTGTTTTTGCTATGCCGGCTTTTTCAATTTCGTTTCTTACTTCTTGGGCTTGATAGCCCAAGACAAGCGTCATGGGAAGATTGAGATCTTCTAAAACTTTGAGTGGGTATAAAATCATGCTTCTGCCGCAAATGTTAAAAAGCATTTTTGTTTTTTTTGTTTTAAAGCGGCTTGCTTGTCCTGCGGCCAAAACAATAGCCTGTGCATTCCAATTGATTCGTGTGTTTTCCATCAGACGCTCCTTTTAATTAAGCATAATTGTTCTGAATTTTTTATTGTTGTTTTTATCAAAATGATTTTACTTCTTTTAAAGGGTGCTTTAAACTTAGCTGGCTTGAAAAGCTTTTTGTAAAGATATATGCTAAAATACTGATAAAGCAAATTATTTTTTAATTTTTTTGTTTTCTTTGATACTACGCGCACGTTCGATTTTGGAGAGATGGCTGAGTGGTCGAAAGCGGCTGCCTCGAAAGCAGTTATCCCGTTAACCCGGGATCATGGGTTCGAATCCCATTCTCTCCTCTCCGTCTACGCCTGTTGTGGCTAAGACGGACAGGCACCCTACGCCGTTCATCCTGAAGAGCAACTTGTTGGGTCTTGAAAGGTTGCTGGCAGGCTCTTTTTTTTAGAGATTATTTCTTGGAGTAAGTTCATGGAGAAAGATATCGTAGTTCCTAGTAAACAGATTGTGTCTGGCATTAAATATGACCAGCTTGTCAATGTTGTACCCAAAGATTGGGGCCATGAAGAGTGGATTGTCAACAATGCAAAATACTGTGGTAAAAAGTTGGTGTTTAATACCGGTTGCCGTTCGCTGCATTATCACAAAATAAAAGAAGAAACGTTTTATGTTGTTTCTGGTAAAGTTTATGTTGAGCTTATTGATGGTAACCAAAAGATTAATCGTGTTATGGAGCCAGGCGACACGCAGCATATTGTGCCGGGACTTTGGCACCGGATTACCGCTTTACAGCCTTCTGAAGTGATGGAATTTTCTACGTTTCACATGGACGAAGATTCGTATCGCATTGAAGCAAGCGGCACAATTGATCTGCGCGAGCTTGGTTTTTAAGTGGTACGCATGATGATTACTATGAATTTCAAAAAATATCTCTTGCTGTTTGCCGTTGTTACAGCTCCTGTTGTGGGGATATTTTTTTTTTGATTCAGCGCAACATGCTCATTATTCATTGGGCATGGTCTCATACGCCGGTTAAAAGTACTGAAGTTCAAGCATTGCAGGCGGTAGTGCGCAAGCCGGTTATCTATCATTTTTTTAAACATGATAAGTTTGATCATGAACAAGCTTTTTTAATGTGGCATAAGCATGATCTTGGGCATAATGTTAAGCATTTAGTGAATGGTTGGCTTGTGTGTGTGCAAGAAGAGCGCCTGGTTGACCATGCGGTGCGGCTTGAGGCGGTGTTATTTTCTTTGTATAACCAAGAAGTTTATCTTTCGTTTACGCAATCATTGTTTAAAAAAGATGATTCAATTGCAAAGAAATGGCAGTTGGTTGAATGTTTTTTAAAGACATTACGTGAAGCAGGGATAGATATTCGCGCTGTTTCGTTTTTGGTTGACCATCAACCAATTAGTGATGAACATCTTGATTTTTCTCAATCGTGGCCTTTAGAAGGTTTTGTAAAATAGAGTTTTCTTTTGGACATTATTTTTGTTGCGTAGCACTTTTTTGTTTGCTATAACCAACCAAGTTGTTGAGTCCGTTGATTAACGGGGAACTAATTATCTTTTAGCGCGAGGAGAGAAGCGATGAAGAAGATCAAGAAGCTGGTAGCATATGCGTTTGTTGGGGTTATGGCATTTGACGCAGGTGTGAGCGCAGAATGTCCCTATATGTGCAAGAGTGAGACTAAAAAAATTGCCACATCAACATTCTTGAGCGATCTTGCCAAGACTTGTGACAAAGTTGGTAAAGCGGTTGGAGCGCAAGACCAAAAACAGCGACAACAAGCTGCATGTGAGATTGTAGGATCTTTGTTATCATTAGCGGCAAATGTGACTGAAAAAAATGAAAAAGATCGAGCTGCAAAATCAGCTGATCAAACAACACGTATTGCACAAGGCATTGAAGAAATTATGTGTGCTTCAAGCGAATGCCGATCTGTTGATGGCACTTGTAATCGGACAGTTTTGACACCTGACAAAAAAAGACTTGCGGCAATTGAACGCAAAATAAGCATGAATGACAAAGAATTTTCTGAAAATTTCTTTGCAAGTATTACCCCTTTTGTGCAAGAAAATATTGTTGCTGTGGTAAAACACCTGAAAAATAATCGTACACAATTTCGTGATCAAACCATTGAAGATATGGCAATAGACTTTACCGATGGTGTTATGGAAAATATTGACAAGCCTGTTACAACCCCAGATGGCCAACCGGTAGTTGATGATGGTACGCAAGTTTCGCAAGAAGTTTTGACGTTAATGGGTTCTATTTGGCATCTGGTAAAAAAAGTTTTAAAACAAAATAAGCATGCATTAACGTATCTTAAAGAGCAAGCAATTTTGTTGAGTGCTTACATGTACGAGCGTATTGTTGGCGAAGTACAAGAAGACTTTTTTGAAAAGATGGAAGAATCAATGAAGCCGGAAAATAAATAAAATATTCATGAATAAGACTACCTCGTGGTTAAAACAGATTCAAAAAAATAAGGGCGTTCAGTTTTATAACCAGAATAGCCTGTTTGGAGAGCAAACTGAAAGGTTTGCTCTCCTTAATTTTCTCTATACCAATCCTCTTGGCAAAATGCTGCGCTTGCTTGCTCGACATCGTTTTATGGCCAAGATTTTTGCTGTGTACCAAAATTCAGGTTTGACCAAATCTAAAATACAGCCGTTTATTGAGCGGTATAAGATTTGCATGAATGATTTTGTTGTTCCTGAACATGGCTATCATTCGTTTAACAATTTTTTTACGCGTGCCTTAAAACCTGGAGCGCGGTTGATTGATCAGCGTGATACGGTGCTGGTTAGTCCTGCCGATGCAAAATGCTTTGTGCTTGAAAATCTGCAAGGTGATAACGAATTTTTTGTTAAAAACTGTCGTTTTAAATTGGCAGATTTTTTAAAAGATAGTGAGTTGGCTGGTCAGTATGAGCAAGGGACTATGATGGTTTTTAGGCTGGCGCCCTACGATTATCATCGCTATCACTTTCCTACCGATTGTTTTGTGCAAAAATCAGAAATTATTCATGGCCATTTAGAGTCTGTTAACCCCATTACTTTTGCAACCGGCTTGCAGCCATTGGTGCAAAACGAGCGCCATCTCATTACTTTACAAACAAAAAAATTTGGTGATATCCTCATGATTATTGTTGGCGCCATGCTGGTGGGAAAAATAGTAGAAACGCATCGCGTCTGCCAAAATTATAAAAAAGGCGAAGAGGCTGGCTTGTTTGAATTTGGTGGATCAACGGTAGTTTTATTGTTTAAAAAAGATATGATCAAGCTACGAGCAGATCTGCTAAAAAATTCTTCTGAAAAAAAAGAGACAGTTGTAAAAATGGGCGAAGCAGTGAGTGTTTGAGAAAGGAACGGGAGTAATGGAAATTTATCCTTCATTAATTTCGTGTGATGTTCTGAATTTAGCAACAACATTAACAACGCTGAACGCTCATGTTGATGGGTATCATATTGACATTATGGACGACCACTTTGTTCCTAATCTTACTTGGGGGCCAACATTGGTAAACGCTTTGGCGGGTGCCACAACTAAGCCGCTGCAACTACATTTAATGGTCGACAATCCGGCTTCGTGGGTGAGTCGTTTGCAGTTGCAAGCGAAAGATAGCTTTGTTTTTCATCGCGAAGTATTAAAAGATGTTCGCGATGGCATGCGACTTATTGAAGAGCTGCAAAAGCGAGGTATAAAAACAGGGCTTGCGCTTAACCCTCAAACGGGTCTTGAAAAGCTTACTCCCTTTGCCGAGTTGCTTGATGAAGTACTTTTGATGTCGGTTAATCCTGGCTTTTCTGGCCAAAAATTTATAGAAAGTGCGCGAGATAAAGTTCCTGCTTTGGTTCAACTGCGCGAACAAGAAAATTTTAATTTTAAGATTTGTATGGACGGTGGCATTGGTCCTGACAACATTTGTTCGTTGCAGCAGGTAGGTGTTGATATGGTTTCGGTTGCTTCGGCAATTTTTTCTTCAAAAAATTATGTTGAAGCCCTAAAAAATTTATATTCTTTGCTTGGCAAATCTGAAAAAAGCACTTAAAACTAGTAAAAAATTATTCAAAAAATAGTCACAAAAGAGAAAAGTAACGCAATGAATATCAACAAGAAACTACGTATTGGCGTTTTGATGGGCGGTATGAACCTTGAACGTGAAGTTTCGTTCAATTCGGGCCGCACTATTTGCGATCATTTGGATACCAATATTTATGAAGTAGTGCCGGTGTTTCAAGCTGCAGAGGGTGATTTATACCTGTTGCCGTGGCATTTTTTGCATCGCGGTAAAATTGACGACTTTGTGTATCGCTTAGCAGGAGAAGCGCAGTTTATTTCATGGGACCGTTTAAAAGATCTTATTGATTTTGCTTACATTGCTATGCATGGTCGTTATGCAGAAGATGGTATAGTGCAAGGTATGCTTGAGGTTCAAAATATACCCTATTTAGGAGCAAAGGTTTTGGCTAGCGCCTTGGGCATGGACAAGGCATTTCACAAAGATATTTTGAAAGCCAATGGCCTTTTGGTACCCGCGGGTATTGTAGTACGTGGTCATGAGGTTGATGCTATGTCGTTTGATGCACTTATGAAGCGCTTAGAAGCTGAGCACGTTAGTTTGCCGTGTATTGTAAAACCTGCGCACGAAGGTTCAAGTTTTGGTGTTTCTGTTGTTCATGAGCAAAAAGATCTTTTTTCAGCAATAAAAAAAGCTGCGTATGTTAACGAATCAGTCCAAGATGTTATTGTTGAGCAAAAAATTGAAGGCATGGAGTTTGTCTGTGTTTCGGTACAAAAAAATCTTAATGCGTCTTCCGAATGGTTTTCTTTTCCCATTACTCAAGTAATTCCTGAGGCGGGCTCTGAATTTTTTGATTACGAACAAAAATATATGCCGGGCCGTGCGGCAAAAATTACGCCTGCGTTGTGTAGCGAGCAGGATACTCAAAATATTATGTGTGCTAGTGAGCGTGCTGCAGATGTTTTAGGCTTTAGAACAATTGCACGCATTGATGGTATTTTGGCGCAGGATGGTGGTGTTTATTTTATTGATCCTAACTCGCTGACAGGTATGGGGCCTGCTACATTTCTTTTCCATCAAGCTGCAGAAATTGGCATGAGTCATGCGCAGTTAATTAATTTTTTGATTGCAAGTGAATTGCGTGCGTATGGCATCCAGACTACTCTTCACGTTGAAAAGGGCGAATCTATGTTGGCACAATCTGAAAAAATACGCATTGTTGTTTTATTGGGCGGTGATTCAAATGAACGTGAAATTTCTCTTGAATCGGGCAGGAATGTCTGTTACAAGCTTTCGTCGAACAAGTACGAAGTCATCCCCGTCTTTGTTCATGAATCTATGCAATTATTTAAGCTGTCTCAGCGCATGCTTATTCAAAACTCAACGCGTGAAATTAGTGCATTGATTTCTGATGACATAAAAGTTTCGTGGTCAGATTTACCCACAATTGCTGACTTTGTTTTTATTGGTTTGCATGGTGGTAAAGGAGAAAATGGGGCGGTGCAGGGAGCGCTTGAAATGCTTAAGATGCCGTACAATGGTTCGGGAGTTTTGGCTAGCGCTTTGTGCATGAATAAATACCAAACAAATTCTTTTTTGAAACAAAAGGGCTTTGATGTCCCACAAAATTGTTTACTCAAAAATGACGATTGGCTCGCTAAAAGTCAGCAAGAACGAGAAGCATTTATTGATCAATTGGCTAATTCTTTTTCTTACCCACTTATTATTAAACCGTCTGATGATGGTTGTAGTGTTGGTGTGTACAAAATTGCGAGTCAACACGAAGCGCTTGCTTGTATTAACAATGTTTTTGCGCTTGGCAAGCGTGATGTGCTGATTGAAGAGTGTGTGCAGGGTATGGAGCTGACGTGCGGTGTTTATGGCAATGAAAAGCCGGTTGCACTACCGCCTTCTTACTCAGTTGCAAAAGATACGGTATTGTCGATTCAAGAAAAATTTTTGCCTGGTGATGGCCAAAATATTACACCAGCACCAATTAGTGTGCATGCAACAACACTGGTACAGCAAACATTGCAAGATGTGTATCAGGTTGTTGGTTGTAAAGGCTACGCACGGATTGATTGCTTTTATCAAACAGCTCAGCAAAGCGTTACTGGTCATGAACGGGTGGTTATTCTTGAAATAAACACGTTACCAGGACTAACGCCTGCAACGTGTTTGTTTCATCAAGTGGCAGAAACCGGGAGTAAGCCCATGGCGTTTATCGATAAAATTGTTGAGCTTGGCTTTCAGTTGCACGGACAGAAAAAAACAAGCCATCATCCCGCCAAAGAAGAATTGCATACCCATCTTTCTTCATAGTTGCTGAGCTTTCTTGACTTAAGTTCTTGTGCTGGTGCTACACTAAATTCCACTTTAAAAATGTTTAATTTTTGAAAAGGAGTGGAGCACATGAAAACTATTCTACTGTTGTTGTGCATAGTTGTAAGTTTTGGAACTGCTAAGCAACTACGTGCGCTCAAAGATCCAGGCTTTGGTGACTATAGTGTTGTGTGGGGTCTTGATCGCGGGAATGGTGTAAAGTTTAGTAACGCAGAAAAATTACTGCATAGAAATCATGAGAATAAGTGGGAAGCTGTTTCTGGTGAGCCATTCAAATATATAACTGTTAATGCTGCGTTGCAGGTTGTGGGTTTAAATGTGCAGGGCCAGTTGCTCATGCGTGCGGGCATTACTGCCGGTTGTGCACAAGGTAAAGAGTGGCAGTTTGTTCAGGCGCCTTTTACGTTTGATAGTATCGCGCTTGGTGTGCATAATCAGTGGTGGGGCATTCG
>JAIEPG010000012.1 GCA_019749895.1 Candidatus Babeliales bacterium
AAGGCCTATGAATAATAAAAGGAGTTACTGTTTATGGTCAAAATAATTTGTGCTGCCATGATGATAACGATGTTTTCTGGTTGTAATCTACGCACCTGGCTTAATAACTTTACATCCAAAGAAAAAGCTACCACTTCAATAAAAGAGCTAAAAAACGTAACATCGCTTGAAAATGAAAAACAATTCACCAAGTTTGTTGCCAACCCAAAACCAACCATTGTCATGGTCCATTCAACCTGGTGCAGCAGCTGCAAAATCATGGAACCAATTTTTTCAAAACTTGCAGACGAGCTTAATGACGCAAAATGTGGTATAATCAATTTGGACCAAGCTCCTGAACTGGCAAAAAAGTATCTATTGTCTGGCGTTCCTGTCTTTTTAGTATTCCAAAATGGAACAGAACTTAGCAAGCCAGAAACAAGACCAATAGGAGATATGAGTCTTGATAATTTACGACAAAAAATTGATGAAGTATTTAGCGAGTTTCACAGTTAAACAAAAGATCTTAAGTACACAGGAATCATATGAACATTGTACTAACCAACACGCTCGACAAAAAAAAAGAACTATTTAAGCCACTTATTGAAAAAAAGCTATCATTATATGTTTGTGGCGTCACTCCCTACGACCATGCCCACATTGGCCACGGTCGTTGCTATGTTCAATTTGATTTCCTGGTACGTTTGTTTCGCTTTCTTGATTATCAAGTAACCTACGCCAGAAATTTTACCGATATTGATGATAAAATTTTAAAAAGAGCAGCAGCAGAAAACGAGCCAGATTTTAGCAAAATTTCCCAAAAATACATTGATTCGTTTCATGCGGACATGCAAAAACTCAATTGCGTGAGCCCTTCTGTTGAACCTCTGGTTACCACACATATTCAGCACATTATAAAATTTATTGAACAACTTATTGCCCAAAACAATGCGTATGTAGCAGGTCTTGATGTTTATTTTGATATCACCAGCTTTGTTGGTTATGGCAAACTTTCGGGCCGCAACATTGATGACCTGCTTTCTGGCGCACGCGTTGAAGTTGATGAACGCAAAAAAAACCCGGGCGATTTTGCGCTCTGGAAAGGCAATGATCAAGGCCAATTTTGGCCATCACCATGGGGTCACGGACGCCCAGGTTGGCATATTGAATGCTCAGCTATGGCACAGGAATACCTAGGTAAAACAATCGATATACACGCTGGCGGCATGGATCTTATTTTTCCCCATCATGAAAACGAAATTGCTCAGTCTGAAGGCTTGCACCATCAACCATTTGCTCGCTATTGGCTGCATAACGCTTTTGTAAATATCGACAAAGAAAAAATGTCCAAATCACTGGGCAATGTCGTAGCTTTACACAAAATTTTTGAACAAATTGATCCCATGGTTTTACGCTATTTCTTTTTACAACACCACTATCGAACCCCAATTGACTTTAGTTTTGATTCTTTACAAGGCATCCAAACAGCCTACAAAAAACTTGTTGCTCACTTTGCCCCTATCGCCATGCCTTCAAACTATACGGTGGAGCAACTTGTTGCCAACAACCCAATTATCAAAGAAATGGTAGAAGCATTGTGCGACGATTTGAATAGCACGAAAATGTTTGGAATTCTTTTCCAACATTTCGCAACCATTAAAGAATCGGTTGAGCTTTCACAAGCAGTTCGCGTTATTTTGCAGGATGTTTTGGGTTTCACGCTCCAGCCCCTAGCAGAAGAAACAGTAACCATAACTCCCGAAATTGAAAGCTTAATTGCACGGCGAGAGCAAGCACGAGCAGCCAAAGATTGGGCTCAAGCAGACCAGATCAGAGACGAGCTTGCTCAGAAGGGATATTCGGTTCACGACAAAAAATTTACCAAGTAAAGCATACTGAAGATTTTATTCATGAGTAACGCACGTTGCGTTAATGTACCATTTTGAAGAGGATAAAGAATTTTATGAGTAAACGAATTGCTTTTTTTCAATCAGATTTGTACGAACAAATTAAAGAAATGATCAAGTCGTTGGGGCTCGTTTTTGGGGACATCGGAACCAGTCCAATTTATACTATTTCAATTATTTTCTTAACTACCCCCATCACCAAGCTTAATATTTTAGGAGTTCTTTCTCTCATTGTTTGGACATTAACACTCCTTGTTTTTGTAAAATATGCCATGCTGGCAATGAGCCTTGGTAAAAAAGGAGAAGGCGGAACTATTGTGCTCAAAGAGCTTTTAATTCCGTTACTGTCTTCAACGCGCCAGGTAGCCTTTGTTTCTTTTCTTTCTTACATTGGCATATCACTTCTTTTTGGCGATGGTGTTTTAACCCCGGCTATTAGTATTTTAAGTGCCGTTGAAGGCATTCAACTAATTCCAGCGCTCAAAAACATCTCACAAACAAACTTAATGATTATAGCCTGCATTATTGCCGTTTTCCTTTTTGGCTTTCAAAAACGTGGAACCGACAAAGTTTCTGCTGCCTTTGGACCATTAATGCTCATTTGGTTTCTTGTGTTAGCATCTTCAGGTATTGCAGCATTAATTCAGGCCCCTTTTGTTTTTCAAGCCCTCAACCCGTATTTTGGCATTAAATTTTTAGCAGACAACGGTTTTGCTTCATTCTTTATACTGTCTGGCATTATTTTGTGTTCAACGGGCGGCGAAGCGCTTTATGCCGATATGGGACACCTGGGGCGCCAACCCATTCAACGCGCAGGCATTTTTGTTTATGTTGCTCTTATTCTTACGTATTTAGGTCAAGGTGCTTATCTTTTTAACAACCCAACCACGCAGCACGTTTTTTACGAAATGATCTACAAACAAGCTCCTCAGCTGTATTCACTCTTTGTCTGTTTAAGCGTTATAGCAACCATTGTTGCGTCTCAGGCAATGATCAGCGGCATTTTTTCAGCCGTTTATCAAGGCATTACCACCAAAGTTTTGCCGATGTTCAAAATTGACTACACTTCCAGCAAGTTCAGATCTCAAATTTACGTTGGGGCTGTAAACTGGTTTATTTTTGCAGCGGTAATTGGCATTATTTTGCACTTCAAAGAAACACATAAAATTGCTGCTGCTTACGGTTTTGCAGTAACTGGCACCATGACTACAACGGGGATTATGATGTCGTGGATCTTTTTCTTGCGTCACAACTACCTTAAGGCCAGCGTTTCCGTTATTTTGACCTGCATTACACTTACCTACTTCTTTTCAAATACTATCAAAATTCCCCACGGCGCTTATTTGTCGCTCATTTTGGCCCTTATCCCTCTCAGTATTATCTTTATTTATTCAAAGGGCAGAGAACAAATGGCCAAAAATCTCCGACCACTAGCGCTTGAAAAATTTCTTGAAAAATACAACTTAATCTGTCAAAAAGTACCCCAAATTGAGGGGACTGCTCTTTATTTTGTACGCCAAGTAACACCCATTGCTCCCTATATCTGCCAAACAATCTTTAAAAACAACATTTTGTACGAAGACAATATTATCATTTCAATCATTACCCGAGACGATCCATTTGGCGTAATTGGCTTCTTTCAGGGAGACCTTGCCCCAGGCTTACGAATTTTTGAAATACACATGGGCTATATGGAAATTGTTAATATCGAAAAGATTCTGCACAATGCCGGCATTAATCCCAAAGTTATATTCTACGGCTTTGAAGAAGTAGTAACGAAAAACCCGATCTGGAAGATGTTTGCGGTTATAAAACGAATGACTCCCTCAACCGTCAAATTTTACAATTTGCCAGCTTATAAGCTCCATGGTGTGGTAACTGTTGTCGAGATGTAAAAAATAAATATAAAAAAACAGGTTTTTATGTTGACAAACATCTCAAATACTTATACATTTTAAACCGTAAAACAAGCATAGCGAGCGGGAATAGCTCAGTGGTAGAGCATTGCCTTGCCAAGGCAAGGGTCGCGGGTTCGAATCCCGTTTCCCGCTCCATTTTTCTCAGATATCAAAAATAGTTCAAAATAAGGCAAAAAAAAGCCCTTCAATTGCATAAACGATTTATTTCTGTTACCTTTTTGAAGGATTTTAAAGCATTTAAGTTTCTTGTTTGATGAATATTATCGCTTTTATTAGCTGTTGCATCATTTAAACAAAGCCTTGTTATTTTGAATTGGGTATTTTATACATTTTATTACTTACTATCCTTTTTAAGGAAAGGTTCTATCAGATGAAATCAATGCTCCATGAAGCATCATCCATCTTCAAAGCAATCGAAGAAGCATGGAATGAATCTGGAAAACCAACAGAATTTACTATAAAAGTTTTGGAGACCGGCAAAAAAGGTCTTTTGTGGTTCACCAACCGCCCCGCCATTATTTCGATTTCTTATGATCAAAAGAACCAGCAAGCGCCACAGGCAAAAGAGGTTTCTAAGTCTGACAGAACTCAGCATCAAAAAAATCGCAGCGAAAAACCACGAGAACAAGTTCGTGATCAAGGGCGCGCAAACCAAAACCAAGACAGACAACGACCTGGGCAGCAGCAAAAAGCTGGCCAACCGCAACAGCCACAGCGTCAACAACAACCGCAGCGTCAACAAAATGCTCAGCAAAACCAACAGCAACCACGACAACAACAGCCACAACTGCAAGACAGAAAACAACCGCAACAAAAAGCTTCAAATCCTGTTGAGGGAACCTCTCACAATAACTGGTCGCAAGAATATGCTGATCATGTTACTAAAGAGCTGAGAGACTTACTTGCTATTTTGAAAATTGACGTTCCTTTTGTTACAAAAAAAGAAGGTCGACGCTTACACCTTACTTTTGAAAAAAGCTTTTTACCTGCAGCTGAAGAAAAAATGCTCTTTATGAGCTTGTCATACCTTTTAATTCAATTTATAAAGAAGCACTATAAAAAGAAATTTAAAGGCTTTAGCTTGGCAATTCGATCAAAGGACTCAGCCACCCATGACGCATCTGAATCAACTGAGCAATGATCACGACGCCATAGTTTCTCTCTGTACGCCGCGAGGCAGCGGTGCAATTGCCATTATACGCATTTCGGGAGACAATGCCCTTGATTGCGTAGATCACATTGTAAAGCTCTCTTCTGGCAAAAGCTTAGCGGACTGCCCTTCCCACACGATTAATCACGGGCACATTGTAGACCCTACAACAAAGCTGGTTATTGACGAAGTGCTTTTAATGGTTATGCACGGCCCCAAAACGTTTACGGGCCAAAACACCATCGAAATCAACTGCCATAACAATCAGTTTATTATTGAAAAGATTATTGAGTGCGCCATTTTATATGGCGCACGTCTTGCTCAAGCTGGCGAGTTTACTAAACGCGCTTTCTTAAATAATAAAATTGACTTATTACAGGCAGAATCAATCAACGAACTCATTCACGCTCAAACCGAGCTTGGTTTACGAAAAGCACTTGCCCAGCTTCAAGGTAGCCTCTCTAATCATTTTTATACTCTTGAACATGACATAGTCATGCTACTAGCTCTTGTTGAATCAGCCTTTGAATTTGTTGAAGAAGAACAACGAGATTTAGCGCTTGATCAAACGATTATTGAACGCACACAAGAGCTCTTAACACGCTTGGCCCAAGTAAAAGAACATCACAACCACCAGCAGCAAATAAAACAAGGAATCCGCTTGGCACTTCTTGGTACCGTTAACGCCGGTAAATCTACTCTTTTCAATGCCTTAGTTAAAAAAAACAGAGCTATAGTAACCAACATTGCCGGCACCACGCGTGACAGCATAGAAAGCTCACGCTACGTTAATGGCAACTTTTGGCTCGTTATCGATACAGCAGGCCTGCGCCAAACGGGTGATTTTATTGAACAACAAGGTATTGAGCGCTCATTAGAAGAAGCAGAGCAAGCTGACATGGTGATCCTGGTAGTCGACACAAGCCGCCACCTGAGCGAACAAGAAAAAAAGACCTACTATGAGATTTATCAAAAACATCGAGATAAGGCTCTGGTAGTTATGAACAAAATTGATCAAAGAGTTTTAGAAAATAGCGAATATAATGAACTATTTGATCAAGCTACCATGCTTAATGTTTCAGGACACCATAATACCGGCGTTCAGGAACTTGAACACCTCATCGATCAAAAAATTCAGCAACTCTTTGCCTCCCTCCGCTCTCCATTTTTGCTTAATCAACGACAATACAATCTTATCATTGAAATTGAAGCAAAATTGAAAAATATTGCAAATAGTTATTTAAATACTATAGAATATGAATTAGTTGCCTACCAACTCAAGGGAATATTAGAAAATATCTCTGAGCTTACCGGCAAGAGCATTACCGAAAACGTTTTAGATAACGTCTTCAGCTCGTTTTGCGTTGGCAAATAAATAAAAAAAGGGGATTGGGAGATGGAAGTAACACGATATTGGAAGCAACAACTCTTATGCACTATTCTTTTTAGCTTAGTTTCACTCACCAATATCTATGCCTTCAGCCCAAAACGCCGACTAAGACACACTAAAAATTCGCTACAAAACAACCCCGTTTCATTTTCTGGAACATTATCCAAATTCATGAGCTTAAGTGATTACGAAACCCCAGACAACACCATAATTTGGGAAGAAACTACACCAAAAAAATTTAATGAGTTAATTGTTTCATGGAACGCCAAACGACCCCAAAAAGGCCAAATTACTTTTTGGGTGAGCACTAAACACACACAATGGTCACCATGGCACCGACTGGCTGAATGGGGCCCTGATTATCAGCTAACTTTCGTTAACAAGCTTAATCAATACGTTCACACCACGCACGTAAGAAGCGAAATGCAACAAGGGCGCTTGGCCCAAGGTTTTCGCGTAAAAGCAGTCTTTCAAAACGGCGCAGCAAAAAAAAACCTCCATGCCCTCTTTGCTTGCTTTTCAAACCTTTCTGATTTTAGAACGGTACAAAAACCATTTACCAAACCTTCAGTCTTAATTCCCTCTGTTCCACGCCAATCGCAAATGAATTTAAGCCACAACCGCGCACGTGATTTATGCTCACCAACCTCTCTAAGTATGATTGTTCGCTATCTTGCAACCAAATTTTCACGCCCACAAGCACGTTCTTTGCATGATGACGCCATTACCTTAGCCGAAAAAGTTCATGATAACGGTTATTTAAATATTTACGGCAACTGGGTACTTAACGTGGCACAAGCCTATGATTCATGCCAACATGCATTTTATCGAGTAGAACGCATGAATAGTTTTGATACCCTGTACCAGTACTTAAATAAAAAGATTCCCGTTGCGGTAAGCGTTAGGCGCCTGAAGGGGGGAGCAACACCCTACGCTAATGGACATTTTTTGGTCATTGTTGGCTGGGACCGAGCCAAACAATCTGTCTTATGCATAGACCCAGCATTTGATGATTATCACACAACATTCAAATCATATCCCCTTAAAAACTTTCTTAAATCATGGGGCTTATCTAAAAACCTTGCATACGTTCCTTTGCTTAAATCAGTCTTTAATGAACAAAAAAAATAGTCTCTCTCTTCTCTAAATCCCTTCTCAAAAATTGTATCTGGTAGTATTTTATTATCAGAACTTTATTTATTTATTGAGGATATCATCATGAATACTCAAAACTTTACTAATGCCTTTACCCAACTTATTCAAGAAGCATACGGACGCGCCCAAGAGCAACAACACGGCGTATTTACTCCTCTTCATCTTTTAGCATCAGCACTGCCCAACGAACTCATGGCACTATGTCTAAAAGATCTTGAGATAAATCCTTTAAAATTGGAGCAAGAAGTTGAGCAAGAACTGAGCTTTATCGCGCGTGTTCAAGGAGCTCAACCTGCCCTTGACCAAACTCTCCAAACATTTTTATCGTTATGCCAAAAACAAGCAAACGATCTAGGCGACAAATTTATTAGCATCGATGTGGCGCTGCTGACGTTTACCCAAGAAAACATATTTTCTAAAAAATTATCAGCACTTATTAAAGAACTTGGATTCACTCACACTCGTGTTATGGAATGGGTACAAAAAATACGAAAGGGTCAGACCGTGGACAATCAACAAGCAGAAGGCACCTACCAAGTCCTTGAAAAATACTGCCAAGATTTTACCAAGTTAGCCGCCGAGGGAAAGCTAGACCCTGTCATTGGCCGGCACGAAGAAATTCGACGTGTGACGCAAATTTTGTCTCGCCGCACCAAGAACAATCCGGTTTTGGTTGGCGACCCTGGCGTGGGGAAAACCGCTATTGTGGAAGGACTTGCGCAACGAATTATCAACAACGACGTTCCAGAAAGTCTGCGTAACCGCAAAGTCTACGCACTGGACATGGGCGCCTTGATTGCCGGCACCAAATTTCGTGGCGAATTTGAAGAACGGCTCAAAGCAATACTTAAAGCAATTGATGAAGATTCTTCTTCAATCATCTTGTTTATCGATGAAATGCACATGCTGGTTGGCGCCGGTGCAGCCGAAGGCGGCATGGACGCCTCTAACCTTTTAAAGCCTGCCCTGGCTCGTGGCACCCTGCATTGCATTGGCGCCACCACGGTAACTGAATACAAAAAGTATATCGAAAAAGATGCAGCCCTTGAACGCCGCTTCCAAAAGGTACTCATTGAAGAACCGTCGATAGACGATGCTATTTCCATTTTGCGGGGCTTAAAAGAACGGTACGAGCTTCACCACGGCATTCGCATAAAAGACCAGGCACTGGTCAAAGCGGTGCAATTGTCGGCACGCATGATCCCCGACCGATTCTTGCCCGACAAAGCAATTGACTTGATTGACGAGGCCGCCTCGATGGTAAAAATGGCCGTCGACTCAAAACCAGAGACAATCGACCAGCTGGGTAGAAGAATTAGGCAACTTGAAATTGAAAAGGTTGCCTTGGGCAAAGAAAAAGATGAAACCTCTAAAACTCGCCTTCTTGATCTTGAAAAAGAACTCAGCAGCTCAAAAGAAGAAGAGCGCAAGCTTATGGAACAATGGCAAGCGGAACGCAAACCAATTGAAGAAATCAGCAAAATAAAAGAACAGATCGAGCAAGCAAACATAGAATTTGCCCAAGCTGAACGAGAAGGCAACTATAGCAAAGCGTCTATGATCAAATATGGCAAATTGGTTGAGCTTGAAAAAAAGATGCAGGCCCAGCAAGAAAAGCTTAACAACAACAAAACGCACTTAATCAAAGAAGAGGTTGACGAAGACGACATTGCTACCGTACTTTCGCGCTGGGTTAAAATTCCGGTTGAAAAACTCAAGATGGAAGAAAGCCAAAAGCTTATTGCTATGGAACAGGTCCTTCACGAGCGCGTTATTGGCCAAGACGAAGCAATAACAAAAATTGCCAATACTATCCGTGCCCATCGTACCGGCTTAAGTGACCCCAACAAACCAATCGGCTCTTTTTTGTTTCTTGGGCCGACCGGCGTGGGCAAAACAGAAGTAGCCAAAACTCTGGCCGACTATTTGTTTAATGACGAACACAAGATGGTTCGTATCGACATGTCCGAATACATGGAAAAACACACGGTTGCGCGCTTAATTGGCGCTCCACCTGGCTACGTTGGGTACGAAGAAGGCGGACAATTAACTGAACAGGTCCGCAAACACCCGTACAGCGTCATTCTTTTTGATGAAGTAGAAAAAGCTCATCCCGATGTTTTTAACGTATTTTTACAAATACTTGATGAAGGACACGTTACCGACGCCCAAGGCCGCACGGTGTCATTTAAAAATTGCATCATTATCATGACTTCAAACATTGGATCAGACCTGATACTACAAGCAAAAACAATTACTCCCAACGTTCAGACGGAAATAGAAAAACTACTCCATCAACATTTTAGACCAGAGTTTCTGAACCGAATTGACGAAATTATCTACTTTGAGTCACTCTCCTCAAATGCTCTTGCGAGCATTGTCAGAGTTCAATTGAAAAGCGTTATACAACGACTCAAAGAACAGAATATAACACTGACAATTAGCGATGCAGGGATTAACAAGCTAGCCGAGATTGGCTATATTAAAGAATATGGCGCACGCCCTCTTAAACGAGCAATACAAAGCTATGTTATCAACCCTCTAGCCCTTGAAATGCTCAAACAACCTGAAAAAAAATCGTTTATTGTTGATACAAAAAACGACACATTAGTGATTGGATGAAATGAAAAAAGGCTCGGGATTACCGAGCCTTTTCCAACACTATGCGCGTTGATCTTAGCGACGTGCTTTCATTCTCATTTTGCCATGAGAAGTCTTTTTACGAGCTGTTTTTTTCTTTGCTGTTTTTCTTTTCGCTGTTCTCTTTTTAGCTGTTTTTTTCTTAGCTACTTTTCTTTTAGCTGTTTTTTTCTTGGCTACTTTTTTCTTCGCCGTCTTTTTAGCTACTTTTTTCTTCGCTACTTTTTTCTTTGCTGTTTTTTTCTTAGGTGCAGCTTTCTTCTTAGCAGCTACCTTCTTTTTAGGTGCAGCTTTTTTCTTAGGTGCAGCTTTCTTTTTAGGCGCAGCCTTTTTCTTAGGCGCAGCCTTCTTCTTCTTTACTGTCTTCTTAGCAGCGGCAGCGGCTGGCGCTTCGTGGTGCACAGCGGCTACTGGTTTTTTCTTTGCCATAGCAAACTCTCCTTTTTAAAGAATCCCTATACGATCAATTACTCTCTTTCAACTTACAACAAGATCTCTTTTTTTAACTTATCTTCATCCTCCTCATTGTTAGCCACGTCTATCA
Organism: Candidatus Babeliales bacterium; assembly: GCA_019749895.1. Classification (NCBI taxonomy): domain Bacteria; class Candidatus Babeliae; order Candidatus Babeliales; species Candidatus Babeliales bacterium. The sequence goes on from JAIEPG010000012.1 coordinate 10,685, forward strand.
GATCTACACGCACACTCGTACCGTTTAGACAGTATTGTATGCTTGCCTACCTTTAGTATAGACAAAATTACACCCAGTTTGTCAAATAAATGACACGAAAAAAAAATTTTTTTTACTAACAAAACAGTATAAAAATTTTTCACACTTCTCGATTCATTGCTGCTAGTCAACCTTTTCAACAACTTTGATCACTATTTTTTTCATTCATTTTTTGACATTTTTTTTGCTCATTTTTTTTGTTTTTTGAACCAACAATTTTCTCAACACCCTCCAGGAAGGCAAAATCAAAGAGCAATTCAAAAAAACATATTTTTGAGGTATCATGCCTAAGTAAAATTTTCATTCACAACTTCAAAAATTGACGATCTAGGAACTCCAGCATGTCACCAAAAACACTGATCAAATCGTTAAAATCTATTCATTTAATCAATCTTTTGATCAGTTCTTTTTTATATGGCATTATTCGATTACTTTTTGCAACATATAAACTCAAATTAACTTATGACAAGAACTTTATAAAACCCATGAAAAAGCAGCATGGTATCTTCTATTTCTGGCATCAGAACATTGTTGGTTGTATGTATTTCTTTTTCAAAAAAAAAAGCCAAGGGTACTGCGTTGCCAGTCCAAGTGACGATGGGAAAATAGCAGGGTTTATTTGCCAAAAGCTCGGTTTTAACGTCATTTATGGCTCATCGCAAAAAAACTGCATTAGACTTATTCGCTTAACATTGGCCGCCCTAAATGAACACAAACAGGTTTGCATGATTGGCGACGGCTCTCGTGGACCCGCCCTTAAACTACAGCGAGGACTCACGTATTTAGCAAAAAAAAGCACGGCTCCCCTTATTTTTGTCGAGTGCACGGCAAGTAAAGCAATTACCTTAAAAAAAAGTTGGGATCTCTTTCAAATACCGCTACCATTCAGCACTATTACTATCCATGTTAACGCCCCAGTGGCACGGTAATTTATGTTTGTTTTTGTTCAACTTCTTTCAGGATTTGCTAAAACTCTGACGTATAAAGTCCCTCAAAATCTTGCCGGACAACCCCTCATGCACCGGCTTGTCCGCGTGCCTTTGCGCAACAAAATAGTAACGGCTTTTGTCATAGGATCGGCACAAAAGCTTGCCCAGCCAAGCAGTTTTGAAATACGCGAGATGCTCGACATCATCAATCTTCCAGCAGATTCAACCTACCATACCTTCATTGAAGCATTGGCTGATTTTTACTTTTTAAAGCCACTCTTTTTTTATCGTCGACTCCAAAGCTTTTTCCAAGAAAAGCAAGCAAAAGAGCCTTTACAAGATTTGTCAGATATTCCAGCAAAAGCCATTACCCTCACCGCAGCTCAAGAGGCCGTTGTTAATTATCTAGAACCGCGCATAAACCAGACTGTCTACAGCCCTACCCTCTTGCACGGCGTTACTGGATCGGGCAAAACTGAGGTTTATAAGCGGCTGATTGAGGCTGCCATAAAACAAGGAAAGTCGGTTATTTTGCTCTTACCAGAAGTTTCTTTGAGTATGCAATTTGAACGTAAACTTAAGCAACAACTACTCAATATCTCAATCTTTGGCTTTCATTCAACCACCAAACCAGAAGAAAAACGCGCCGTCTGGCAAGCAGTTATGGAACAAAAACCATTCTTGTTGATTGGCGTTCACTTACCCATTTTGCTGCCTTTTGCCAATTTGGGCCTGATTATTGTGGATGAAGAGCATGAGCCAGGCTTTCAAGAAAAAAAACACCCTAAACTCAACAGCAAAGAGCTTGCTTTGTGGCGAGCTTTTATTTACAAAATTCCTATCTTGTTGGGTTCGGCCACGCCTTCCCTTACTTCGTTGTACCAGACACAAAACCAACGATGGGCATTCTTTCAACTCAAAGAACGCTTTTTGGGAACTTTTCCCAAAATACAGCAGGTAAACCTCATTCAACAAAAACGAGCGCGTACCTTCTTTTGGATTACACCAGAACTTGAGAAAGCTATTCATGAACGCTTACAAAAAAAAGAACAGGTCATTATTTATTTAAATCGCCGCGGGTACAGCTTTTTTGTCCAGTGCAAGGGCTGCGGGCATATTCCTCAATGCCCCAACTGCTCGGTCAGCCTTACCCTGCATTTGGGCAAAAAACTCAAAGACGAGAAAAATGTACAAACCAGCCTTGAAGGGCATACCTCATTTTTTTCCTGCCACTATTGCAGCTACACCAAGCCAACTTTTCTGTCATGCCCCAGCTGCAAGGCTTCTGAAAGCTCATTGCTTAAAAAAGGCATAGGCACTCAACAGATTGTTTTAATGCTACAAAAGCTCTTTCCCCATGCCACTGTTGCTCGCGCAGACCTTGATACCAGCTCAAAAAAACGCTTATGGCACGAAACGGTAACTAACTTTGAACAAGGCAAGATAGACATTTTAGTTGGCACCAAAACCATAACCAAGGGATATCACTTCCCAAACGTTACCTTGGTGGGTATTTTATGGGCAGACCTGAATCTTAATTTTCCTCAGTACAACGCGCATGAAGTAACGCTTCAACAGCTTATTCAAGTTGCAGGGCGTGCCGGACGCGAACATAAACCTAGCACAGTTATTGTGCAAGTGATACACGACCATGAAATTTTTGACTACACTAACGAAATTGATTATTTGACCTTTGCCAACCAAGAACTTGCCGTGCGAGCTCAAACGCTCTACCCGCCCTACTACCGCTTGGTCCAACTAGAATTGCAACACACCAAAGAAGCTCAAGTTGAAAAAGACGCTAACATACTTGCAGAACAACTCATGGAAACAGGAACAACTCTGGGCCTGAATGTTATTATTTTAGGGCCAACTTACCCAATCATTCAAAAAATTCAAAAGATTGAAATCAGACATATATACTTAAAAAGTAAAACATTTAAAGAACTACACCAACTAATAACCAACGTTAACCGAGAAAAGATAAAAAGTACCGTTCATATCTCAGTTAGTTAGTAATGTTGAGAGGGTTTCAATGTTTAAGAAAATGGTCTTTTCACTCATCATATCAGTCCCATTCACCAACCATGTCATACCAGCAGCAAGCCCAGAAGTAAAACTAAGAGCACTCCTCGATTCTGGGGTGTCAGTTCATGAGCCAGACGCCACTGGCCACTTTCCTCTGCATTGGGCCGCCATTTTTGGTTATGACTGGGCGGTAAAACTCTTTCTTGAACGCGGAGCTAAACCGACTGCGGTGAATAAATCAGGCAAAACTGCTCTCGATTTGGCCCTAGAAATCGGACACTCAGAAATAGCCAAAATACTTGAACAAGCAGAACAAACTAGTTAATAACAAACCAAAAAAAAGGGCCGCTCTTTTGATGAACAGCCCTTTTTTAAATTAACTCTTATTTATGCCAAGTATTACATTCCTGTCGCAGTGTCATCAGTTGTTGTTGCATCAGCTGGTTCAACGCTTTTATCTGATGTTTGTTTACTCGTTGCTTTTACTTTTTTGGTTTTTTTACCAGCAATTTTTGTTCTTTTTGCCTTAACAGGCTTAGTAGACTTATTTTTAGTAGACTTATTTGATGTTCGTATTTTCTTGCGCTGCGCAGGGGTACTTGACGCTGTAGTTGTTTTCCCAGCTTTAGCCTGCTGTTTTGCTAAACGCTTGGCACGCTTACTAGCAAGATGCTTTTGTTGTTTGCCTTGACTCTTTTTAATTTCTGCTTTGGTTGCCTGCCACGCTGTTTCTTTTTTCTTTGCATCTTTCTTAACCTGCGCTTCTACTTTTTTAACCAAGTCAGGAGTCACATTTTCCATGCCATACTTTACAACACCACCATCAGCATTAAGGGCAAAAATACTTTTCCCAGACTGTGAGACCTGCACAAAACTGGTTACATCTTGTCCTTTTTGATCTTTAACACGGTTCCAAGCACCCTTTTCATAATGATAAAGGTATATCTTATCGCCATCTTTAAAGGTTCCCCACATCTCATCTTTGTTGCCAACAGCAATTGAGGTAAGCTTGATGCCAGGCATTTGTTTCCAGGACGCTTTTTTGTTTTTTGTAGCAGGAACATAGAGATAAACGCCATTTTCTTCGTTAATACCAACAGCGGTACCATCGGACCCAACACCAATATCAAGTCCTTTTGCACGCGCAGCCCAACCATCTTTTGCTAATTTATAAATGTTATTGTTATCGGCAAGAGCCCAGATATTATCTTTATCGCCAACTGCTACCTTTTTAAATTTTAAAGCATCTTTACCAACCCCTGGCTTAACGCTCACCCACTTACCAAAAGTATCTTGCTCGCCTGGTTGAGCAGGAACCCATGGCTTGGCAGGAGCTGCCGTTACTACAACAGGAGTAGCAGGAGAAACACCTTTTTCTTTATCAACTAACGCAGCAACTTGTTGCTGAGCAGCCGCATCTTGAGCCGTTGCTGGAGGAGGAGCGGTATCAAGAGGGGCCGCATCACTGCGTGGGGATAACGATAGCACAATACTCATAATCAT
>JAIEPG010000013.1 GCA_019749895.1 Candidatus Babeliales bacterium
TTTTTGTTCATTGAGCTAATTATAGCTCTAAATTTCTTCATTTCTACCTGGCCCTTGTCCATCATTTCAGTAGAAACCGATCCCATTCCAGGGAGATAACGCATAAGCTTTTGCAGCGAGCCAAGCTTGTTGATCATGTCCATTTGCTCTGCAAAATCTTTGAGTGAGAAGTTGCCGCTCATAAAGCGCCTACTCATCGACTCTTGCTCTTGTTCGCTGATGGTTTGTGAGGCCTTTTCAATGAGCGTCATCATATCGCCCATGCCCAACATTCGTGAGGTCATGCGCTCTGGAATGAAGTTCTCTAAATCTTCTATTTTTTCGCCAGATCCTACAAAAGCGATTGGCTTTTTTAAAACAAATTTAAAGGCAAATGCTGCTCCGCCACGGGTGTCGGAATCCATTTTGGTCATAATTGCTGAATCAAAGCCAACAGCTTCATTGAAGCTTTGTGCTACTTTGAGTGACTCTTGGCCGGTCATGGCGTCCAAAACAAGAAATTTGTACTTTGGCACGAGCAATTGATTGATGGCTTTTAGTTCTTGCATCATGGTGCCATCGATATGCAGGCGCCCTGCGGTATCCAAGAACAAGAGTTCGTAGCGGTTGTTTTTAAAGTAGGTATTAATCTCTTGGGCTGCTTTAACCGGATCGGTATTAGTTGCTTGATAAAAGTCCACGCCCACTTGGTTTGCTAAAATTTTTAATTGTTCAACAGCTGCTGGGCGGTAAAAGTCGACCGAGGCCACCAGAATACGTCTGGTTTTGCCACGGCTTTTTGCTTGTTCTAGGGCCCAGTGGACTACCTTTGCAATGCTGGTTGTTTTACCAGAACCTTGCAATCCCATAACCATAATGACTGATGGAATTTGAAACGTAATGCCACTCAGGGTGTTTTTGCCTCCAAGAAAATCAAGAACCTTGTCATGGACAATCTTAATCATTTGTTGGCCGGGATTAAGTGCTGTTGATACTTTAATACCAACAACTTCCTCTTTTACTTGCTGCAAAAAAGTTTGGACGATGTCTAATGGAACGTCAGCTTCAAGAAGAGCGTCGCGAACTTGGTTGAGAGCTTCTTGAATGTTTTCTTCAGTCAAGCGGCCACGGTCTTTAAGCCAGCCCAAGACGCCAGAAAATTTTTGAGATAAAAATTCAAACATTGCTGAACCTATTTTGCTGATGGAAGTGAATTATCTAAGCTTTATCGATGTTCTGTTCTAAAGCTTATCATATTTGAAAAAATGCTCAATATTTCAGCTAAAAGGATCAAAAAAGTGCATAATTGAGGAAAAAATGGGGTAATTTTTAAAAGTGCCGGGAGACGTCCTTCGAGACGCCCGTCTTCGCTTTTCAAGCTACAACGTGCTCCTCAGGATGCACGGAGAGGGCGGGATAAGCTTTAGTAAGATATTTTTTCTTTTTCATTTGAACTTCATTAAAGAAGAGAGCCTGCCAGCCAAAGCCACGTAGGGCGTAGGCTGGTGCCGGGAGACGGAGTTGAACCGACGACACAAAGATTTTCAGTCTTCTGCTCTACCACCTGAGCTATCCCGGCATGTTTTTACGGGGTTGTTTACGACTTATTGGTCATAACCCGTTTGCCCTGAGGAGCCCATAGGGCGTCTCGAAGGGGCGCTTTCAAAGTATTATCTATGCAACGTATAGTATCTTTTTAGTGCTTCATTGTCAAATAAAATTATAAGGTTTTTGTAAGTAATAGGCAAAAAGTCGACTCTTTTAGTATTTAGTGATAAATTGATTTGGTCGTTGTTTTTTTGATTTTTTAACGTCTTACGCGCATACCAATGGAATGAAGGCATGAAAAAGATTTTGCTGTACTATAAATATGTTGAGATTGTTGAGCCCCAGCTTATCGTTAATTGGCAGCAAGAAGTGTGTCGTCAGTTGGGCCTGAAAGGCCGCGTTTTAATTGCTCACGAGGGCATTAATGGAACGCTTGAAGGCAGTGAGCAGGCAACCCAAGAATATATCAACATCATGAACGAGACGCCGTTGTTTGCGGGTATAGACTTTAAAGAGAGTATTGGCGAGGACGATATTGATTACTTTCCACGTTTGCGCGTAGCCTTGCGTGACGAGATTGTTGGTCTTGGAAAAAAGGCAAAAGATGTTACCGTTGGCAGCACTGGTCAGCATTTAACGCCTGAACAAGCGCATGAGCTTATGGCCAAGCCACCAAAAGACTTGATAATTCTTGATACGCGTAATGATTATGAATCGCGCGTGGGTACTTTTAAAAATGCGATCATTCCCGACATTACTAACTTTCGCGACTTTCCTGATTATATCGACCAGCATTTAGATGAATTTAAAGATAAAGAAGTTTTGATGTTTTGCACCGGCGGAGTTCGCTGCGAGCGTGCCACGGCTTATTTGAATACAAAAGGTGTTGCGCGCAATGTTATGCAAATTGAGGGGGGTATTCATCGCTATGTTGAAAAATTCCCTGAAGGTTTCTTTCGTGGCAAAAATTATGTGTTTGACAACCGGGTGACAGTCAAAGTGAATGACGATATTTTGGGCACCTGTGATGTGTGCGCAAAGCCGTGTGATGAGTATACTAATTGCGTTAATGCATCGTGCAACAAGCTTTTTATTTCATGCACGCCGTGCTTAAAAGTTTATGATAACACCTGCGGGGTAACGTGCCAGCAGTTGGTCAAAGAAAAAAAAGTTGCCTGTCGGCCGCCGTTACAAACGGTTATCCAGCGCAATCGACGCTTCGAATAATTTTTAAAGGGCTTCAAAAACTGAGGCCCTTTTTTCTTGTCTAATTTTTTATGAGCACTGCACGTGCTGGTGCTGCCTCAAGGCCATGAACGGCCAATGGCAGGCAGTACAAATTGTACGAGCCAGCGCTTACATGGTTAAGACGTAGGCCTTCGATAATTATAGTGCCTGCTTTGAAAAGAATTTCATGTGTTGCATGATCAGGCTGATTGCGTTCAATGCCGAGATAATCAATGCCTACACACCAAACATTTTTGTCAGCAAAAAATTGTGCTGCTTCGTGACTGACATAAGTAAATGTTGGATCAAATTTTTCAGTTGCGGTGCGCTCACTATTTTTTGTTTTCAGCAAAATGCGTTCGCCTGCTTGCAGGTTGTGTGGTTCTAAGTCGGCAGGTATAATTTTTTCGGTGACGTGTGAAAGGTCGAGTACGCGGCATGGGCCCACCAGTCTTTCAAGACCGATTGTTTCGATTGTGTCGCCATTTTCTAAAAAATGGGAGGGGGCATCAACGTGCGTGCCGGTGTGCGAATTGAGTGTGATGCTTGAGTCGCGCGCATTGTCGTTGGGGAAATTTTTATTCCACAAAAACGTCACTGGCTTACTGTCTTTGTAGCTGGTCATTGTGAGAGAGATTGGCCAGCTGATGTCGATAATCTGCATATTAGTCTTTCTCTTTTAGTGCGTGGCCGCCAAATTGATTGCGCAGCATAGCGACAACTTTAGTTGCATAGTTGCCGCCGGTTTCGCGTGACCAGGCACGGATATCGAGTGCGTCTTTGAGGAGCTGCATGGGTACGCCATGTTTTTCTGCTTCATCAAGCGTCCAGCGGCCGGTTTGGTTTTCGCCAATTTGTCCTGAAATGTTTGCAAAATTTTGATCGTGTTCAAAAACGTTATGCGCGAGTGTCAAAATCCATGAACGAATAATTGAACCATGCATCCAGATATTTGAAATCTGTTCGAGATCAAGATTTTTATAGTGACCACTTTTTAATAAATGAAACCCTTCGGCATATGCCTGCAGTAGCGAATATTCGATGCCGTTGTGCACCATTTTTACATAATGCCCAGCGCCAACGGGGCCACAGAGCGCATAGCCGTCTGGTGCGGCAATGGCAATAAAAATACGTTCTACTTTTTCAAAAATTTCTTTGCTTCCCCCAATCATGAGCGAGTAGCCACATTCGCGTCCGGCAAGCCCACCCGAGGTGCCGCAGTCCAGAAAGTGAATATTTTTTTCGGCCAGCATGTCCGCGCGGCGAATTGAGTCGTGAAACCAGCTATTGCCACCGTCGATGATGATGTCTTGTGCTTGAAGGTGCGGCAAAAGTTGTTCGATGGTAGTGTCGACAGGTGCGCCAGCTGGGACCATGAGCCAGAAAATGCGCACATCGCGAGCAAGTGCTTCAAGGCTTGGGGCGATGGTAACGCCAATTTTTAGTGCGTCTTCTTGTGCTTGTGGTGTTGGGTCAAAGCCAACAACCGAGTGTCCTGCTTTGGTGAGGTGGTCAGCAATCCCTTGCCCCATTCGTCCTAAGCCAATTATGCCTACGTTCATGGCGATCCTATTATTTTTGAGAAAAAATTTTTTTTACTTCGTGAGGGCCGGTGCTGCCTTGGGGGTAGCTATAGAGCTTTGCATTATGTGCTTTGTCGATTTGTTCAACAATTTTCCAAGAAATTTGTACTTCATCGCCGCGCACAAAAGCTGATTGATCGCCCTTCATAATGTCTGCTATCAAAACTTCATATGCTTCCGGTGTGTTGGGGCCCAGCAGGCGTGCGTGTGGCAGCTCCATGGTTACCGGCGTTACTTCGTTTGCTTTGCCGGGAACTTTGGCATTCAAACTTAAATAAAAGCCTTCGTTTGGTTCAATATTAATTCTGAAATAATTTGACTCTGAAGGGCAGGCTGAAAGCAGACACTCGGCTTTTTTAAAATTAACTTGAATGTATGATTCTTTGATTGGCATGCATTTGCCGGTGGTTAAATAAAAAGGGACGCCGCGCCAGCGTTTGTTGTCGATGAGTGCTTTTATGGCAATAAATGTTTCTGTTTTTGAGCGAGGGCTGACATTTTTTTCTTTGAGATAACCCTCGTACTGTCCGCGTATTACTTTGTCGATCTGTACTTTTTTGAGTACGGTTGCTTTGGCATTGCGAATTGATGCCGCACCAAGTTTGTCGGGTGCTTCCATTGCCGTCAGTGCAAGCAGCTGTAGCACGTGGCTTTGAACCATATCTTTAATGGCACCGTTGGCGTCGTAGTAAGCCCCACGGCCTTCAACGCCAATTTTTTCGTTTAAAACGATGTGAACATTTTCGATGTGATTATTGTTCCAGAGTGGTTCAAAAATACGATTGGTAAAGCGTGCTAGTGCGATATTGCCTACCAATTCTTTGCCTAAAAAATGATCAATACGATAAATTTGATTTTCATTAAAAACATCGGCCAAGTAGCGATTAATTTTTTGTGATGATTTAAGGTTGTGACCAAACGGTTTTTCGTAAACCACGCGCGACCAGGGATCTGTTGTTTTAGTTGCGGTTTCTTTTTTTTGTACAATGTTGTGTTTGACCAGGCCCTTGGTAATGTCGATAAAATGCTCGGGCATGGTAGCAAAATAAAACAGTCTATTTTTTGGTAGCTTTTGTTCGTGTTCAAACTTTTCTAAAAAGTTTTTTAAATTGGCATAAGCTTTTTTATTGCTAAAATCCATTTGATAATAATGAAATGAATTTACGAGTGTGGTAAGAATATCTGCTTGTGGGTCAACAATAAATTTAGTTGCTTGTTCTATAATTTTTTTTTCATCAGTTTGGTCAATTGAAATCCCAATGATGGTAAATTTGCATAAGCGGCGATCTTGGACCAGTTTGTAAATTGCCGGAATAAGCTTACGTTTGCTCAAATCGCCCGTTGCGCCAAAAATGACGAAGGTGCATTCATCAAAACAATGTTGGTGTACCATGTTTTCTTCACGTTACAAAGTGAATAAATGTTATTGTTCGTTGCTTAATTTTTCTCACTATCTTGAGCGAATGTCAACTAATTCCTGTCTCTATCTGGCTTCAAGATCAGTGGTCAAAAATTCTTTTAAGAAGGTATTGCGCACCACGCCTTTATTGTTTTTTATGCCCATAGCAATTGCTTTAGTTTGGCCTAGCAGAATACAATATTTTTTAGCGCGAGTGATAGCAGTATAAATCAGGTTGCGTTGTAACAAAATAAAATGTTGCATAAAAATGGGAATAATAACGGCATCAAATTCTGAGCCTTGGCTTTTGTGAATAGAGATGGCGTAAGCAAGTACCAATTCATTAATTTCGGTAAAGTCATACTCAAGTGCGCGTTCGCCAAACGTTACCACCATTTTTTGTTCAACTTTGTCGATATCTGATATTTTGCCAATGTCGCCGTTAAAAACAAATTTATCGTAGTTATTGCGAATTTGCATAACACGGTCGTTAATTTTGTACACTTGGCCAAAGCGTGTGATTTCTTTTTCTTCGTTTGAACTGGGATTTAAAATCATTTGCAGTTCTTGGTTTAAGCGCTGGGTGCCAACGGTGCCACGGTTCATGGGAACCAGCACCACTGCATTGTCTGGATGTATGTTGCGTTGTTGCAGGGTGCTTAAATAGATTCTGCGCAAAAGCGGGAAAATTTCTTCTGGTTCTTCTTGTTTTAAAAAAACAAAATCTTTTTTAGAGCCGGGCAAGGCCGATGTTGGAAACTCACCATGATTGACGCGGTGTGCGTTTACAATAATGAGACTGTCTTGAGCTTGCCTAAAAATTTGTGTGAGGCGTATAACGGGAATTGTTTGCGAAGCGATAATGTCGTTGAGTACGTTGCCGGCACCAACTGACGGAAGTTGATCTACGTCGCCCAGTAGCACCAAATGAGCCTTTTGTGGCAATGCGCGCAAGACTGAATGCATTAAAAAAACATCGAGCATAGAGGCTTCGTCTACAATTAAAAATTTTAAATCGAGTGCGTTTTGTTCATTGCGCAAAAAACCCATGGTCGACGGTGAAAATTCGAGCAATCGATGTAATGTTTCGGCATTGCGCCCGGTTCCCTCAAACATGCGTTTGGCAGCTCTGCCGGTGGGTGCTGCTAAACGAAACTTGATGTGGTTGGTTTCTAAGACTTCCAAAAACTTTTTAACCAGCGTTGTTTTACCCGTTCCAGGACCGCCGGTAATTACCGAAATATTGTTTTGAAGACAGGTTAAGATACCGCGTTGCTGGTCTTCGTTGAGCTCAAAGCCATTTGCATCTGGCGTGCGAATATAGTTATAAATAGTGTCAAAGTTAACATCAAGTTTTGAGGGGTTTTCTAAAAAGAAACGTATTTTTTTTGCGATGCCTTTTTCAGAATAATAAAACTTGGGCAATGAGAGATAATGTTTTTCTTTATGACTTATTAATTTTATTTTGTCTTGTTCATAGAGCTGATGCAGGGCCTGCTTGATCTTTTCTTGGCTTTCTTCTTTATTAATTTCAAGTAACTCAACAACGTGTTCTTTGGCTTCTGAAACTTCAAGATACAAATGGCCGTTGTTGGTTGCTTCGGTAATAGCATAGGTAATCCCGGCTTTAATGCGATCAAGTGACGTTGGCTCAAGGCCTAGCTTAAGCGCTATTTGGTCGGCACTTTTAAAGCCGATGCCCCACACATCTTCAACCAGCTGGTACGGATTTTTTTGAATCTTTTCTAACGATTCATTGCCATAGGCTTTAAAAATTTTCACGGCAAATGCTGTTGAAACATCTTTGCCACGCAAAAAGATCATTACTTTTGAAATCTCTTTTTGCTCTTGCCAGGCTTGAATAAACATGGCAACGCGTTTATGGCCAACCCCGCCAACTTCCATGAGTCGGTGAGGTTGGTTTTCAATAACTTCTAAGGTTTTCTCGCCAAACGTTTCTACTACGCGTTCGGCAAACTTGGGGCCAATCCCTTTGATCAGGCCTGAAGCTAGATATTTTTTGATGCCTTCAATGCTTGCTGGAGCTTTGGTTGAATATTCTTTAACATCAAATTGGCGTCCAAATTTTGGATGAAACGCCCACAAGCCCTGCAGAGAAACGGTCTCTCCCTGGTGAATGTCGGTAAGAAAGCCTTTAGCAATAACAGATTCTGAGCTGCTTACTTTAAGTGTGAAAACGGAAAAACCATTTTCATTATTTTTGTAAATTACTTTTTCAATGCTGCCACAGAGTTCTGTTAATTTATTCATGCAGAGTTACTTTTTTTGAGTCTTTTGCTTATTTTTTATTTGTTCAACAAGTGTTTTGTATGCTACGTGTGTTTGGTCTGAAACGCTTTCATTAATATCTTTAAAGAAGGCAAGAATTTCTTCGCACAGTTTATGAAGCTTTGGTACTGAGGTAATATCTTGAGCACAGAAGGTGACAATATCTTTTTTGCTGTGTAAAAAATCGATCAAAATAGACTCTTCTGCTTTTATGTTGCGATGTTGAATGATGCTTTCTTTAACGAGGGGTTCGACTAAGCTGCTGTATGCCGTAATGATATCAAAAAATTCCTTTACCGGCTTCAACATGGTTTCAAGGTGTTTATCAACAAATGCTTTTTCTGTTTCTGCTTGTGGTGTGCGAAATTCTATACCATCAATACTTTTGATTACTTTTGCTATATCGCGTTGGGCAAAGTTTATTTTCAGTAGACCCATAGGAAACATTTGAAAAACTTGGTCCAGGTTTTTCATGTTACTGCCGGTAAGTTTATGGCTTATTGAGGTGGCAGTTTTTGTAGTTGTATTAGTTTTGCTTGTTTCAGTTTTAGCATTATTCTCAGGACTAACGAGCAGGAGTATGGAAAATAAAAAAAATGTTTTTTTGTTCATAAAAATACCCTATTTCCTTTAGATTAGTGCACATTAAAAGGACATTGCGAATTTGAAGTATGCGGTCCAGTCTTTGCCAATATTGATACTGTACATTGTAACATCACCGCCAAGGCCGAGCGTTATTTCAGAGTTCTTATGTTTTTTGATATGACAAACTTCGGTGAAAAATTTATGTTGGTTAGTACTTGGTAATTCAGCGTCTTTTACGCGTAAGTCTGAAAGTTGAGCACGTGAGCTTTTAATAGAAACAATGCGTTCTCGTTGCTGTGCGTAAAAATCATAGCCAAAAGCAATTTGCCACGGTTTAGCATTTACTACAGCGCTCATGACAATGTTGAAAATGCCGCCAGGGTAGACGTTTGATTTAAATGGTGTTGGAAAAATAAACTGATCTATATACTTTTGTATTAATGCTGCTGCTTCTTCATCAGAAAGACCTGGAATATTAATAGCGTCAAGATTTGTTTCTGCTGTCTGCTTAAACATGAGCAAGCGTGTTTCTTGGCCAGGGAAAAGTTTATCATAAGAAAAGCGAAACCAAAGATGGGCAAGATTTCTGAAAATCCCAACTTTTGATTCTAAATAGTAACCAACGCCAAAATGGCCACCATTGCCAAGTTGAGGATTCAGCAGGAAATCTCGTATGCCGCGGAGTTGATCAAGGAGTGATTCGGTTAATTGATCGATATCTGATACTTCTAGAGATATATCGGTAAAGCGTGGGTTAGAAACAGCAAGGCTTGTTGGTAAAATTGCTTCAAAACCTGTATCAACCTTAAAGCTTGTCATGTTTAATGAATTCAGGCCCAGTTTGAGTCGTGTGTCGCCCATGCCGTATCTAATGATAAAAAACTCATCTTCATTAACCCCTTGCCCAGGACGAACTTTTTCTACTATTGCTAGTGCCTGTTGTTTATCTTTATTGCTTAAAAAGAAGTTGCGTTCAGAAAGTTGTAGTGATGTATGGATTTGAAACGTGAAGGGTTTTTGTACAAAAGCTCCTTGTAAAAAGAAGCCTGTTTTTCTTTCTTGGATACGCATTTTTTGAAAAAGAGGAAGAAGTGTTAAAAGTTCTTCTGAAGAGACATTATTGGGGGCATTTTGTGCAACGTAGTCTGTGATAAATTTGATAAGTTCTGGATTGATTGAGGTAATGTCTAAAAGAGAGTCTGCAGAAACTTGCATTTTGTCGGTCATATTAAAGAAGTAGCTTGCAGCAAAGCCCCCATGTTCGATAGCAGTTATTTTGTGGGGCAAGAGATAAAGCACGTCGCGACCTTTTGGAGCTTGTGTATTGTTCCACAAAGGGCTTTTAATTTGACCCAAAAGAGCAAGTGTTAATCCTTGCGCAGGGGTTGTTCTGGTTAAGAGACAGTTATTTTCAAAATTTTGAATAGCATCTAAATCAAAGTCAAGTTCATCAAAGTCGTCAAACTCCATTGATGCGTAGCATGGTGTTGCGATAAGAGCTAAAGCAAGAAAAAAATTACGGATAATACGTAAAAGATTCATTTTTTTAAATTCCTAAATATTCATTTATTATTACGACCCTTGAGCGATAACTTTGCCAGCATAGCATAAAAGTTTATAGAACAATATACCCGCACTTTGGGGGTGGCTGGAGGGGTGTTGCAACACGGGACAGTAAATCAAAAAGTACACAACTGTCAAGAGTAGGAGCTGTTTTGCGATTATTTTATCCAATTTTTTTTCTTTTCTGTAGATTTTCATAAAATAAGAAGCTAAAATCCTAGGACACTTTTTGTGCTATAAAAAAACTGTTTATTTCAAACTGCAATGACATCAATTTTTTTAAGGAGCCATAATGACGTCACCAAAAAAGAAGCATATTCTCGTTCTGGAAGGAAATATTGGAGCTGGAAAGTCGACCTTTTTGGATATTTTGCGTCGTAATCTTGATATTGATGTTATTTTTGAACCTACTGATAAATGGCAACAAGTGGGTGCTTCAGGTAATTTGCTCAATCTTTTTTATAGCGATACCCCACGTTGGGCCTACACGTTTCAGTCATATGCTTTTATTAGTCGTGTTCAGGCGCAGCAGGAGCACGAAGAACGAGCAACGGGCGATAAGGTGCACGTAATTGAGCGTTCGGTTTATTGCGATCGTTATTGTTTTGCCAAAAATTGCTTTGAAGCGGGTCTTATGAGTGAGCTTGAATGGCAAATTTATAAAGAATGGTTTGGTTGGTTGGTTGAAAAATATACTACGCGACCAAGTGGTTTTGTTTATTTGCAAGCAACCCCAGAAACGTGCTATCAGCGCTTAACGAAGCGTAATCGTTCTGAAGAGTCAGAAATTCCATTAGCATATTTACAAGCTCTTCATCAACGCCATCAAGATTGGTTGATTGACAAGAAAGATGTTATTGATGTTTTAAAAAATGTTCCTGTTTTAACGCTTGATTGCAATCAAGATTTTGAATTTGATCTTGAAGAGCAGGAAAAGCACATTCAAGCAGTTAAAGATTTTATAGAAAATATTGGCGCTATTACGCCAGCAAAAATTACAACATTTGAAACGGAAAATAAAAAACAGGTGAATTCTGGTGCTTGTGAGGGGTCTGTTTAGCCTAAAACAAGCTATCTTTCGGAAGAATTCCCTGTTTATGTTTGACAAAAGAACTATTCTTTTTACATACTACACACAGTACATTGTTTAACCTGAAGACCTAAAGCAAAAGGATTTAATATGGCTGATACAAATTGGGTGCCAATAGCCGCGTACATAGCTGCTGGTTTGTGCATGGGAATCGGTACATTGGGGCCATCGCTTGGGCAAGGGTTCATTGGCGGTAAAGCCTGTGAGAGCATTGGTAAGAAGCCAGAAAGTTCCAACGTTGTTTTTAGAACCATGGTTATAGCTCTTGCATTTGTTGAATCAACGGCTATTTATGCCTTGGTTATTTCGCTTATTTTATTGTTTTACGTTGGCAAATAAGCGGTATGTGGGGTACTAGGCTATGCAAATTAATGCCACGCTTTTTATCCAGATTATAAATTTTTGGCTGACGTATGCCTTTTTAAGTCACTTCTTACTGCGGCCACTTATTATGTTACTG
This sequence comes from Candidatus Babeliales bacterium, assembly GCA_019749895.1. Taxonomy (NCBI): domain Bacteria; class Candidatus Babeliae; order Candidatus Babeliales; species Candidatus Babeliales bacterium. The sequence goes on from JAIEPG010000013.1 coordinate 11,724, forward strand.
CGGCATCGTGCGTTTATTCGAAGAGGGTTGCTTAATTCTTTAACCAAGTATGAAAGTGCTTTAAAAGAAAAAGTTGCTCAAAAGGCAGATTCTTTAGTGAGTTTTAAACAGCATCTTAAACAAGACTATGCGCTTCCTACTATTAGCTATCCTGAAGTGCCGCTTCAAGTTGTTTATAAAAAGAGCTCAGAAGATATAGAACAGGCAGTACGTGTCAGTAAAGAATTTTTTGTGAAGAAAGTTTCTCATGCATATCGAGACTGACTTTTGGGGAATTGTTTTTCGATTTACCCTTTTTTCTTTGTTGATTTATCAGGTGTATGTATTGATAAAAGCATACGTGGTGCCGTTTTTGTATGAACAACTTAGATCGTTAAGAAAACGAGAAACTGAGCTTTTAGAAAAAGAAAAGCTGATAATGTCTACCATGAATCGCGTTGAGCGCACTATTTCTCATCAAAAAAAGATGTTTGTTTTGCTCGAGCGTAAAGTAAAAACATGGTATGACTCTGAGCAAGAAAGAAAAGAAGTGCTTGATAAAGAGCATGAAAAAATTAGAGAGCAGATTACTGAGAAAAGAAAAATTCAAGCAACGTTTTTGACGTTGGCAAAAGAAATGCAACAAGCAATTCCTGAAGCGGTAGATCTTGCACGCAAAGAGCTTGTTCAAAAATATGCTCACGACAAAGGCAAGAATGTTCTTAAACAATGTATTGAACAGTTTGGGTCAGTAAAAACAACGTTATAATGATTTTAAAAAGTGAAGCACTTGCGAAAAAATATGCGCAAGCGCTGATGAATCTTTATCAAGACCTTCTTGACGATCGTTGCTATCAAAGCTTGCTCGTGTTGGAAGCGTTTTTTAAGAAACATAAATACGTTTGTGTTTATTTAGATATTCCAACCATTAGTGATGAATTTAAAGAGCTTATGCTCAAAAAGATTTTAGAAACACTTAATATTTGTAAGACCATTGTGCGCTTGATTAAGCCGTTGCTTAAGCACCGTCGTATTGAGATGATTTATGATATTGTGTGTCAAGTGATTAGGTTGTATCGCATTCGCAAAAATATGTTACTCTTTGAGGTAACTACATCGCACCATTTAACTGATCAAGAACAACAGGAAGTCATTGTACAGTTAGAAAAAATTCCAGAAGTGAAAAAGGTAGAAGTGACTTTTTTAGTTGATTCTGAGTTGGTGTGTGGCATTAAGATAAAAGGTGAGACTCTTATGTGGGAGAGCTCCATTGCGCAACATTTAGAAAATGTAAAACGTTCAGTGCTTCGACGAGTGAGACTATGGTAGAAAGAGATACGGATATAATTTCTATTCTTGAGAAATCATTAAGTGATAAGCCCCAAGAAAAATTAGAAGAAATTGGGACGGTTATTAAAGTTGGCGATGGTATTTGTAAGGTCTATGGCCTGACCAATGCTATTTTTGGCGAGTTTATTAATTTTGAAAATGGTGGCAAGGGGATTATCCTTGATCTTGACGAAGATTATGTTTCTGTTGTTTTGCTTGATAGCAGCTGTATTGTTATTGAGCAAGAAGTTGCACATCGCACGGGAACTGTTTTCTGTGTGCCGGTTGGCGAGGCTCTTGTTGGTCGCGTTGTTAATGCTCGTGGTATGCCGCTGGATGCGTGTGGTGAAATAAAAGCTGAAAAACTAATGCCTGTTGAGCATGCTGTTGCCGGTATTGCACAGCGTAGCCCAGTAAACCGTTCAATGGAAACTGGTATTGTGGTTGCCGATAGTTTAATTCCCATTGGTCGTGGGCAGCGTGAGCTGATTATTGGTAATCGTGGCACAGGAAAGACCACCATTGCTATTGATACCATTTTGCATCAAAAGGGCAAAAACGTTATCTGTATTTACGTTTCGATTGGTAATAAGCAGTCGAGCACGGCAAAAATTATTTATGAATTTGAAAAGCATGGTGCCTTTGAGTATTGTATTGTGGTTAATGCAGATGCTAAAGAATCTGCCTTAAATCAATTCTTGGCTCCATATTCGGGCTGCACCATTGGTGAATATTTTATGAAAAAGGGCAAAGACGTTTTGATTGTTTACGATGATCTGAGCGCGCATGCCATTGCGTATCGTGAATTGTCGCTTTTGTTGCGCCGTCCACCTGGACGTGAAGCGTATCCTGGCGATATTTTTTATATTCACTCGCGTCTTTTAGAGCGTGCGGGCCAGCTTTCTGCCGAGCAAGGTGGTGGTTCGTTAACTGCATTGCCAATTATTCAAACGCAGGGCGACGACATTTCTGCTTACATTCCGACCAATCTTATTTCAATAACTGATGGTCAGATCTTTTTAGATACCAGTTTATTTAATAGTGGTATGCGGCCTGCCGTTAATGTTGGCTTGTCGGTATCACGTGTTGGTGGTTCTGCCCAGACCAAGGCTATTAAAAAAGTTGCAGGGACATTAAAACTTGATTTAGCACAGTACAATGAATTGCTGGCATTTGCGCAATTTGGCTCAGAGCTTGACCGTGCAAGTCGGCGTGTGCTGGACCGTGGTAGGCGGGCAACCGAATTATTGAAGCAAGACGAGCATGTGACGTATTCGTTTGTTGATCAAGTTTTGTTTTTGTTTCTTTTGAAAGAAGGTTTTTTAGATAAACTTACGATAGAATATGTTAAGCCTTTTGCTGCACAATTTGTTAGTTACGTTCATGGAACCAACCAAGCGCTTTATATGCACATTCAAACAACAAAAGAATTGTCTGACGACGATGCTGCTGAATTGCGAAAAGCTGCTGAAGAGTTTGGGTTGATTTTTTCTGAATAACTACTGAGCTATGACACTATTTTTAGTAAATTTTTTGACGATTCTTTCATTGTTTTTTTCTTTATTTTTTTTAACCAATTGTGGACGAAAAAATCGTTCACTCTTTTCTTTTCCAACAGAAAAAGTAGAAAAAATTAATACGCTCGATTTACCTTCAGTGCGTTGTCTACATGTTGAACGTGTTGCTATTACCAATATAATTTCTTGGCAACCTGTTACGAGTCCTAAGGATACGGTAACACTGGTTGGTTACGAAGTGTACCGTTTAAACCAACAGGGTTTTATTGCGCGTTCACCGCTCAACGATGTTTTTTTGACTGTCTGCGAATTTGTTGATCAGCACACTGTTAATGATCACTTGGCATATGTTGTGCGTGCAGTTTTTAAAAAGAATGATTCGCTGAAACGAGGGCCAGTTAGTCAGGTTGTTGCTGCTCAATAATAAAAAATAGGTTTAAAAAAAACTCCCTCCAACTTAGGACAAGCTGGAGGGTTGGGGGGGCGAACAATACATAAGTATTGTTCATTTAGGGACTTTGTTTACAAAGACATTGTAACAATATCTTTGTAAAAATCTATTAATCTCAATAAATAACTTATGCTTGCAAGAGGGTAGCAGCCTGGTACTCCTATGTCAAGAAAAAAACTTTTCTATATCGCTAGTTTTTTTAAAATAAAAATTCTTTGTTTGTTGAAAAAATTATTGCAATTACGTTATATGTTAATGATGTTTTGAATGAATGATAGCAAACAAAGCTTGGTGGTACAATGAATGCATATCAGAAATCAATTAATGAGTTAGAAAAAGAATTGCAAATTGATAGTCAACAAGGATTATCATTGCCAATAGTTCATGAACGGCAAAAATGTTATGGTTACAATGTTATCACCCAAAAACAAACAACAACCTGGTTGAGTGTTTTAATGAGCCAGTTTCTGAATCCTTTAATGATTATTTTGTTGCTTGCAGCAGGAGCAAGTTTTTTTTTAAACGAATACAAAGATAGTATTATTGTTTTGATTGTTGTAGTCGTTAATATTATTATTGGTTTTGTACAAGAATGGCGAGCCGATCGAGCGAGACAGCTTCTAAAATCATATGAAGTCTCGTGGTGTAAGGTTAAGAGATCGGGGCATTATGGTATTGTTGATGCTGCTTCGTTGGTGCCGGGTGATGTTGTTGTTCTTGAAGCGGGTTCTCGAGTTCCTGCCGATATGCGTCTTTTTTTTGTTGCTGATTGTATGATAGACGAAGCGCTGTTAACGGGCGAAGCAAAGCCAGTAAAAAAAGAGTGTGGGGTTTTATTGGAGGTTTGCCCGGTTGGGAATCGGCGTAATATGGCTTATGCTGGCACGCATGTGTTGAACGGCAAGGCAGAAGGAGTTGTGGTTGCTACCGGGGCTGCAACGCAACTTGGTATGATTGCTGCTTTGGTTAGTGAAACAAAACGAGGTTTAACGCCCTTGCAAGAGCAGTTGAAGCGGTTTAGCTGGCTTCTTGGTGGAGGAATGGTTAGCTTAACAGCAGGTGTGGTTGCTCTTGGCGTTGCTCGTGGCCACGCCTTGGGCGATTTGATAACGACTGGCATCGCACTGGCTGTTGCTGCTGTACCAGAAGGCATGTTGGTTGCGTTGACTGTTGTGTTAGCGCTTGGAATGCGGCGCATGTTACAGCGTCAAGCTTTGGTTAGGCATCTTGTGGCGGCAGAAACGTTGGGTAGTGTTTCGGTTATTTGTACTGATAAAACAGGGACATTAACAGAGGGACGCATGTGCGTTGTAAAAGCTATAACATCTGCTATAGAGTATGACTTTGATCAAGAGAACCAGCGTGTTCTATCATTGGATTCTGAAATTAATTATTTGTTGACGGCTTGTGTTTTGAATAGTAATGCCGATGTTGATGTGGTACATAAAACGTTTATTGGTCAACCAACGGAAGTGGCATTATTGGCGGCAGCGCATGCAGCAGGCATAGATAGTGCTGTGTGTCGGCAAGAATTTGTGCGGTTGGCAGAGCTGCCTTTTTCTTCTGAAAAAAAATATATGGCTACAGTACATCGTTATTTTGAAGAAGAAGTTCTTATAGTAAAAGGTGCGCCTGAAAAAATTTTTTCATTGTGTAAGCAAAATGCTGCCTTGCAGAAATTTGAGCAACGAATGCGAGAATTATCGGCCCAGGGCCTGCGTTTGCTTGCTGTTGCTGAAGCAAAAAAATCTCATATTTCATTAGAGCATGATATAAAAAATTTAGATTGTCTTGGACTTATTGGGATCCAAGATCCATTGCGTAAGCATGCGGCTGATACGGTGCGTGAGCTTAAAAATGCAGGAATTTACGTTGTGCTGGTTACTGGCGATCATGTAGAAACAGCAACGCATGTTGCTCGTTTGGTTGGGTTGCCTGTTGGGAACGAACGTGTCATGTCTGGCAGCAATCTAGATCAATTGATGCCAGGCCAACTTGAGGACCTAATTCAAAACATTACCGTTTTTGCGCGTGTTGAGCCGCGTCATAAAATTGACATTGTTCGTGCTTGGCAACAAAAGAGCCAGTCGGTTGCTATGACTGGTGATGGTGTTAATGATGCTCCGGCGCTTAAAGCGGCTGATATTGGTGTTGCTCTGGGCTCTGGATCTGATGTTGCACATGAAACGGCGAGCATTGTTTTGTTGGACAATAATTTGTCTACGATAAGTGCTGCTGTTCGTGAGGGGCGTATTATTTTTGATAATATTCGTAAAATAATTGTTTACTTGATGACCGACAGTTTTAGTGAAATTGTTTTAATTGGTTCTGCCTTTATTCTTGACCTTCCGTTGCCCATTACTGCGGCGCAAATTTTTTGGATTAATTTAGTATCAGATGGGCTGCCATATCTTGCGTTAACGGTTGAGCCTGCAGAGCCTGATGTGATGATTCAAAAGCCGCGCAGCAAAAATGAGTCGATTGTGAGCCGTGAAATGAAGCTTTTGATTTTTGTTATTGGTATAATTACTGATTTTTTTTTACTTACTCTTTATATGATTCTATTAAAATTTTCAGTTTTTGATTTTGCTTATATTCGTACTATTATTTTTACGGCGCTTTCGATTCATACATTGTTTTATGTTTTTTCAGTTCGAAGTATGCGATCTTCTTTTTTTACTATGAATCCATTTTCTAATCGAATGCTGAATTATGCCGTAGTTATTTCATTTTTGATGCAATTAGCTGTTGTGTACCTACCCTTTTTGCAAGATCTTTTTGATACGGTTGCATTGGGCTTTTTTGAATGGTTTTTAGTTGTTGGCTTGTCTTTAGTTAAAGTTATTAGTATTGAGCTAGTAAAGCATTTTTTTATAGCAACAAAAAAAAGACCTACGAGTGTTTAAACTTGTAGGTCTTTTTTTTGTTTAAAAAATATAAAAACTTATTTAGAATTTTTGGCAATGCGCTTTGTTGGTACGTATTTTACTTCTGGTGCTTGGAGCATTCTGATTTCTTCTTGAGTCAGGTAGCGCCAGTTACCTTTGGTAACACCGCGTTTGGTAAGCGACGAGTAGGCAACGCGATCAAGCTTGGTTACGTGGTACCCAAGATGCATAAAAATTCTTCTAATAATGTGATAGCGGCCGCTGTGTAATTCAACCCCAACATGGCGTTTGGTTCTGCCTTGCACAAAATAGGCCCGATCTGCTTTAACTTTGCCGTCTCGTAACGTGATGCCGTTTCTAATCTTTTCTAAATCGCGCGGATCTAGATCGCGGTCAAGCAGTGTGTGATACACTTTTTTTCTGGCAAAGCGTGGATGTGCGAGTTGCTGTGCTAAATCTCCATCGTTGGTCATAATCAAAACACCGGTGGTGTCTTGGTCTAAACGACCAACTGGATAAATGCGTTGCTTGCTTGGTAGCTGGACCAGTTCCATAACTGTTCGTTCTTGGTTAGGGTCTGAAAGCGTACAAACAAAGCCTTCTGGCTTGTTAAGCAAGATATAGACCTTCTTTTCAGGTCGAACAACTCTGCCTTGGCAGGTTATAGTGTCGGTAGGGTTTATGCGTTCGCCAGGGTTTTTAACAATAGCCCCGTTGATAGCGATAAGTCCTTCATTAATCAAATCGGTCACTTTGCGGCGTGACGAGAGCCCACAATGGGCTAAATATTTGGTTAATTGCGTTTTTTGGTTTGTTTCCATAGGTATCCTCACTACAATGATACCCGATTATTGCCGGTTTGGCTAATGCTAAAAGCTGTAAATTATAGCATTATTTCGTATTTAGCCCCACTTTTTATCAAAGCCTCGCGGACTTGTTGCTCAGTGACCGTTGAGCCATGGATATCCAGATCATCATCGAGGTAAGCTTGGAGGTCTGCTATGGGCGTAGGGTCGAGCAGAAACAAGGTTTGTAGAACATTTTTATTGCGAACAATAAGAATAAGTTCGTCTCTGAATTTAATAACCTCGTTGGCGTCAGGAATACTGATTTTATTAAGATTTGTTTTCATGATGGTTTGAGAGGTAATCATTTTGGCTAATTTCTTGGCCAGTTGTGCAAGTTTTCCCTTGAGGCTGTTAAGCGAAGCGGCCAGCGTTTCTAGTGAGTTGAGATGGCCTATTAGAGCAGGAAGTGGTGGTGTGAGAAGGGTTTGTAGGTTTTGGAGATGAGTTGGGACTGATGATGTTGGATTGTTTGTAACATTATGTTGGTACCGGGCATCGGCAAAGAGTTTGGTAAGAGATCCGAGTAGTTTACTTTTTTGTTCGGTTGTTATTGTGTCAAGAAATGCTTTTCTAAAAACGGCATTTTGGGCGTTCTCATTGAATAGTGCAAATTGTTGTACATTGCCCACATCAAAATCCCTTATTCTGATGAGTCGAATCAGGTAGGGAATAATGAAAGTATAATAATTTTTTGCAAAAGCATGCTCTTCGTTTGAGGCAAAAGCTTGTACGAAAAATGTTATAAGACTCTGATTAATCCGGTGCGCATCATTGTTTGAGTCAACAACGAGCGCAACTTTTTTGTTTTCAAGTTTTATAAGTGCCAGGCCATAGTAGTGATGCGACCCTTGCATAATTTTTATTCCAAGAAAAAAATTATGCTTATGAATTGCTGCTGTTAGTTCTTCAGATAGGTACTTAAGAGCTGCAAATCTTATGGATTGTATGGCGGGGTTGCCGTGGCTGTCAAAATAGAGAGGAGCTACAAAATTTGTTTCATTGATGCTGTTATCGTCCAAAAGTATTTTATCAAAGCCAAGAGCCCTTGTATAAGGAGAGCTATACTCATCTTCTGGCGTAAACGCAAGCCAGTCTTGTATTGTCATGCCACCGAATTCGGGATCAGTGACCGCTGAAATTTTTAATTTGGTGACCCATTTTTTTACTTTGTCTACTGCATACTTTTTATTCAATATTCGTTGTATAAAGTCTGTTGCTGAAAATGCTGGGTTTTCAACATACTTTTTTGCTGCAAGAAGATTTTTATTGGTATGATAACCGCAGTAGCCGCTTGGCCCGCTGCTGACATTAAGCATGCGAGGGTTTGCAGGATCTACCAGTTCGCTTTGCAGGGCAGTTTTTAGTTGATAGACCGGTATTCCTGAAATGTTTTTGTTGGCCAAAGCAATAGGGCTGTTAGTGCCATAGTCAGCGTGAAATGGGTCACCAGCTGCTGTTGCTGGCTCGAGGTCGATTAGTGTAATATTGTTTGTTTGTAAGAGCGCTATGAGGCTATCATACTTTGCAGCACCTGCAAGCCAACTGGGGCCACAAAGAAAAACTAACCAAATAATAATTCTGAACTTCATTTACCACCTCTTTTATCATTTTTGACCTAAAAATAATTAATGCGATGGTAAAAAAATCTGCTATTTTTTTGCAAGAGTAACCTAAAAAAATCTATTCTTGCGCTGTCGGCGTTTGCATTGTTTCGTTTAGTTCTAAAGCTTTTTTAATCAGCAGCTCTTTTTTGTCGGCCATTTCTTTCTTTTCATCAAAATAAGAGCGCAGCATGGTTTGCAAATCCATATCTACTTTGAGTTGAGCGCGGTGCTCGCGCGCCGCTATTTTGTGCTTGGGAAAGATACCAACCAGGTACATGGCCTTGCTGCAGGCTCGCTGCAGTGCGAGCACATCAACATTGTCAGAGCTCTCTTCAGGCACATGATACACAATTTTGACGATTGCATCAGTCAGGTCTTTTTTGTTGAGTTGTTCCAAAATTTGCTCAGTTTGGTTGCCTTGAGCTTCTAATTTTACTTCAACTTGAATCATAGGGCGTGTTGTGACTTTGATAAAGTCGATGTTGCACGAACTTTGATTGGCTGCTTGTTTGTCGATAGTTACACGACAAAAACCTTTGTCTTCTTTGCGCTCGCCAAAATCTACTCGTTCAATGGAGCCGGAATAGACAACCGGTGGGAAACCTTTTGGGTTGAGGTTTTGGTGGCGGTGCAAATGTCCAAGTGCTATATAATCGAACGGTGGTATGGCAAGTTGTGAGGGCAAGAAGATGGGGTCGGTGCCAAAGATTGCGCATTTTTCAGAGCCAGAAAAAATACCACTACTCACCGTTAAATGTCCTGCCAATATCGCGGGAATTGTTGGGTCAAGTTGTTCGGCCAGTGAGCTGATAATATGTCCCACTTTTTCAGACAAGCAGGTTGCAATTTCGGCGTTGTTTTTGAAGCGATGTTCGCTGTTGGCAACCAGCGTGTTACGTGTTGGCCAGGGAATGCCTACCACTTGAACCGGTCCGTTTTTTGTTTTTATGGTTACCGCCTCAGGTTTTGAAAAGACATAAAAATTATCGAGCGGCAAGTAGTCAAAAATATCGAGTGCGTTTGCTTTACCAAAACTGAGCGGGTGGTCGTGGTTGCCAATGACAATAGCAACTGGAATTTTTGCCGTGTGTAGCTTGAGCAAGAGAGAACACAAAAGCTTTTGCTGTGTGGGGGTTGGGTACGCTGTTTTGTACGCATCCCCACACAGCAAAAAGAGATCTATATTTTCTGCAACTGCTTTATTTACGCATTCTTCAAGCGCATTTTTAAAATCAAGCAATCGTGTGTGAATTCCCGTTTTAGCGTCAATTTTTCCATAGTTTTCAACGCCAAAGTGAACGTCCGCGGTGTGGTAAAGCGTGATCATAGTTCGTTATGTTCCGTGTTGGTTGTTTTTACTGCGCCCAGAAAGTTGAGTGCTTTTTTATCATTGGCACACGATGTTTTTTTTTGTAATTTTTCACGCATTTTTTTTGCGTAACCTTCTTTGTTTACTTGCTTTGAACGACCAATGGCTAGGCTGTCTTGAGGGACATCGTTGGTAATGGTAGAGCCTGCTGCAGTATAGGAATCTTTGCCAATGGTAATTGGTGCTACGAGCGTGTTGTTGCTGCCAACAAAAGCATTGTCTTCAATAACGGTTGGGTGTTTTTGCTCGCCATCATAATTGCATAGTACGGTTCCGGCGCCAATATTAACGCCAGTACCAACGGTGGCGTTGCCTAAATAAGCCAGATGTTTCATTTTGGTATTAGCGCCAATGGTTGTTTGTTTAATTTCAACAAAGTTGCCAATTTCAGCATTTGCACCAATAACAACATTATTGCGTAAGCGCGCAAAGGGACCAACGTGAGCATTGTTTTCAATAATACTATCTTGAATAACTGAGTGTGAGTGAATGTGAACATTGTCTTGTGTTGTAGTATTTTCTACAATTGAAAACGCTCCAATAGTGTTTTCTTCGCCAAGTTTTGTTTTGCCCAGCAAATGTACGCCGGTGCCAATAAATGAGCCGGCACCAATTTCAACATCAATATCGATATGAATACTTTGTGCTAATTCAAAACGTACGCCTTGCAGCATCCAGTGTTTAATAAATTCTGATCGTTTAATTTGTTCAACCGACCACAGCTCTTGCAGGGTGTTGATGCCGCGTACATTGTCGTAGGGAACATTCACCACATGTACCGGTAGGCCTTGGTCGCTAGCCATATTGATTAAATCAGTAAAATAAATTTCGCCAGAAGCTGCACTTGGTTTTATGTGATGAATATTTTGCTTTAAAAAGCTTTTTTTAATTACATAAATACCGGCGTTAATGCGGTTAAGTGCTCGTTGCTCTTCGGTACAATCTTTGTCTTCAATAATTCTTACTGCACCGTCGTTATAACCAATAACGCGTCCGTAGCCGGTAGGGTCTAAAACTAATGTTGAACAAAATGAGATGATTGATTTGCTTTCTTGGTGTTCAATGAGCAACGTGCGGATCAATTCTTTTGGTACGAGTGGGGTGTCGCCATACAAAATGAGAATATCTTCTTGGTCCCATGTTTCTTCAGAGCAGGCAACGGCGTGGCCGGTTCCTTTTTGTTCTTCTTGGATAACAAAGCGTGTTTTTGCTATGCCCGACTTTTCAATTTCGTTTTTTACTTCTTGGGCTTGGTAACCCAAAACAAGTGTCATGGGAAGGTTGAGATCTTCCAATACTTTGAGTGGATACAAAATCATGCTTCTGCCACAAATGTTGAACAACATCTTTGTTTTTTTTGTTTTAAAGCGGCTTGCTTGTCCTGCGGCCAAAACGATAGCTTGGGTATTCCAATTGATTCGTGTATTCTCCATCAGACGCTCCTTTTATTTAAGCATAATTGTTCTGGATTTTTTATTGTTGTTTTTATCAAAATGATTTTACTTCTTTTAAAGGGTGCTTTAAACTTAGCTCGCTTGAAAAGCTTTTTGTAAAGATATATGCTAAAATACTGATAAAGCAAATTATTTTTTAATTTTTTTGTTTTCTTTGATACTACGCGCACGTTCGATTTTGGAGAGATGGCTGAGTGGTCGAAAGCGGCTGCCTCGAAAGCAGTTATCCCGTTAACCCGGGATCATGGGTTCGAATCCCATTCTCTCCTCTCTTTTAAAAAAATCTTTGGAGTAAGTTCATGGAGAAAGATATCGTAGTTCCAAGCCAACAGATTGTGCCTGGCATTAAATATGATCAGCTTGTTAATGTTGTTCCCAAAGACTGGGGCCATGAAGAGTGGATTGTTAACAATGCAAAATACTGTGGCAAAAAATTGGTATTTAATACCGGTTGTCGCTGTTCGTTGCATTATCACAAAATAAAAGAAGAAACGTTTTATGTTGTTTCAGGCAAAGTTTATGTAGAGCTTGTTGATGGCAACAAAAAAATTAATCGTGTTATGGAGCCGGGCGACACGCAACACATTGTGCCAGGGCTGTGGCATCGCATTACTGCCCTGCAGCCTTCTGAAGTGATGGAATTTTCTACCTTCCACATGGACGAAGATTCGTATCGCATTGAAGCAAGTGGCAAAATTGATCTGCGTGAGCTTGGGTTTTAAGTGTTACGCATGATAATAACTATGAATTTCAAAAAATATCTTTTGGTACTTGGTATTGTTGTGGCTTCGGCTGTGGGAATATTTTTTTTTTGATTCAGCGCAATATACTCATTATTCATTGGGCTTGGTTGTCTACACCGGTTAAGAGTGCACAAGTTCAGGCATTGCAGGCGGTAGTTCGTAAGCCGGTTATCTATCATTTTTTCAAACATGATAAGCCTGATCGTGAACAAGCCTTTTTAATGTGGCATAAGCATGATCTTGGACATAATGTTAAGCATTTAGTGGGTGGTTGGCTTGTGTGTGTGCAAGAAGAGCGCTTGGTTGACCACGCGGTGCGGCTTGAGACGGTGTCATTTTCTTTGTATAACCAAGAAGTTTATCTTTCGTTTACGCAGGCATTGTTTAAAAAAGATGATTCAATTTTGAAGAAATGGCAGTTGACTGAAAGCCTTTTAAAGACCTTGCGTGACGCAGGAATAGACATTCGTGCTATTTCATTGTTGGTTGATCATCAACCAATGAGTGATGAACATCTTGATTTTTCTCAATCGTGGCCTTTAGAAGGTTTTGTAAAATAGAGTTTTCTTTTGGACATTATTTTTGTTGCGTAGCACTTTTTTGTTTGCTATAACCAACCAAGTTGTTAGACCGTTGATTAACGGCGAATGAATTATCTTTTAACGCGAGGAGAGAAGCGATGAAGAAGATCAAGAAACTGGTAATGTATGCGTTTGTTGGGGTTATGGCCTTTGATTCTGGTCTGCATGCAGAATGTCCGTATGTGTGCAAGAACGAGACTAAAAAAATTGCCACATCAACATTCTTGAATGATCTTGCCAAGACTTGTGATAAAGTTGGTAAAGCAGTTGGTGCGCAAGATCAAAAACAGCGTCAGCAAGCGGCATGTGAAATAGTGGGATCGTTGTTATCATTAGCGGCAAATGTGACTCAAAAAAATGAAAAAGATCGAGCTGCAAAATCAGCTGATCAAGCAACACGTATTGCCCAGGAAATCGAAGAAATTATGTGTGCTTCAAGCGAATGTCGTTCTGTTGATGGTGCTTGTAATAAGACTATCTTAACACCTGATAAAAAAAGACTTGCTGCTATTGAACGCAAAATAAGCATGAATGATAAAGAATTTTCAGAAAATTTCTTTGCAAGTATTACTCCGTTTGTGCAAGAAAATATTGTAGCTGTCGTCAAACATTTGAAACATAATCGTCTACATTTTCGTGATCAGACTATTGCCGATATGGCAATAGACTTTGCTGATGATGTGATGGAAGATATAGACAAGCCTGTTACAAATTCAGATGGTAAGCCTGTTGTTGATGATGGCACACAAGTTTCACAAGAAGTTTTGACATTAATGGGTTCTATTTGGCATCTTGTAAAAAAGGTTTTAAAGCAAAATAAAAATGTGCTGACGTATCTTAAAGAGCAGGCAATTTTGTTGAGTGCTTATATGTACGAACGTATTGTTGGCGAAGTACAAGAAGATTTCTTTGACAAAATGGAAGAGTCACTGAAGCCTCAAGATAAATAAAAAATATTATGAATGAAAAAACTTCGTGGTTAAAACAGATTCAAAAAAATAAAGGCGTTCAGTTTTTTAATCAGAATAGCCTGGTTGGAGAGCAAACTGAAAAGTTTGCTCTCCTTAATTTTTTATATACTAGTTCTCTTGGTAAAATACTGCGCCCATTGGCTCGGCATCGTTTTATGGCCAAAATTTTTTCTATTTATCAAAACTCTGGATTGACTAAGTCTAAAATACAGCCATTTATTGAGCATTATAGTATTGATATGAATGATTTTGTTGTTCCTGAAGGGGGCTATTATTCGTTTAATAATTTTTTTACCCGTGCACTAAAGCCTGGAGCACGGTTAATTGATGAGCGCGATAGTGTCTTGATTAGCCCAGCTGATGCAAAATGCTTTGTGCTTGAAAACCTGCAAGATGATAACGAATTTTTTGTTAAAAACTGTTCTTTTAAATTGACAGATTTTTTAAAAAATAGTGAATTGGCCGGTCAATATGAGCAGGGGACTATGATGGTTTTTAGGCTGGCACCCTACGATTATCATCGCTATCATTTTCCTACCGATTGTGTTGTGCAAAAAACAGACGTTATTCATGGTCATTTAGAATCGGTTAATCCCATTACTTTTGCAACCGGATTGCAGCCATTGGTGCAAAATGAGCGTCATCTTGTTACTTTACAAACGAAAAAATTTGGTGATATTCTCATGATTATTGTTGGCGCCATGCTGGTGGGAAAAATTGTATCAACGCATCGAGTCTCACAAAATTATAAAAAAGGCGAGCAAGCTGGTCTGTTTGAATTTGGGGGGTCAACTGTAGTTTTATTGTTTAAAAAAGATATGATCAAGCTACGAGCAGACTTGCTAAAAAATTCTTCTGAAAAAAAAGAGACAGTTGTAAAAATGGGCGAAGCGGTTAGTGAATGAGAAAGGAGCGGGAGTAATGAAAATTTATCCTTCATTAATTTCGTGTGATGTTTTGAATTTAGCAACAACATTAACAACGCTGAACGCTCATGTTGATGGCTATCATATTGACATTATGGACGACCATTTTGTGCCTAATCTTACCTGGGGTCCAACATTAGTAAACGCTCTAGCGGGAGCCACAACCAAGCCGCTTCAACTACATTTAATGGTCGATAATCCGGCTTCGTGGGTAAGCCGTTTGCAGTTGCAACCAAAAGATAGCTTTGTTTTTCATCGCGAAGTATTAAAAGATGTTCGTGATGGAATGCGACTTATTGAAGAGCTGCAAAAGCGAGGTATAAAAACGGGGCTTGCGCTTAACCCTCAAACGGGGCTTGAAAAGCTTACTCCCTTTGCCGAGTTGCTTGACGAGGTACTTGTAATGTCGGTAAATCCTGGTTTTTCTGGCCAAAAATTTATAGAAAGTGTGCGGGAGAAGGTGCCTGCATTGGTCCAACTGCGCGAGCGTGAAAATTTTAATTTTAAGATTTGCATGGATGGTGGCATTGGTTCTGACAACATTTGTTCGTTGGAGCAGGCAGGTGTTGATATGGTTTCGGTTGCCTCGGCAATTTTTTCTTCAAAAAATTATGCTGAAGCGCTAAAAAATTTATATACTTTGCTTGGCAAATCTTAAAAAAGCACTTAAAACTAGTAAAAAATTATTCAAAAAAAATATCCACAAAAGAGAAAAGTAACGCAATGAATATCAACAAGAAGCTACGTATTGGCGTTTTGATGGGTGGTATGAACCTTGAACGTGAAGTTTCGTTCAATTCTGGCCGCACTATTTGCGATCATTTGGATACCAATATTTATGATGTGGTACCCATTTTCCAAACGGAACAAGGCGACTTATATCTATTACCCTGGCATTTTTTACATCGTGGGAAAATTGCCGATTTTATGCATCGTTTGAGTGGGGAAGCCAAGCTTATTTCATGGGATCTTTTAAAAGATCTTATTGATTTTGCCTACATAGCTATGCATGGTCGTTATGCAGAGGATGGTATATTACAGGGTATGCTTGAAATTCAAAATATACCGTATTTGGGCGCAAAGGTTTTTGCTAGTGCGTTGGGCATGGACAAAGCCTTTCATAAAGATATTTTGAAAGCTAATGGTCTGTTGGTGCCGGCAGGTATTGTGGTACGTGGTTACCAAGTTGATACTTTGTCGTTTGATGTGCTGATGAAGCGCTTAGACATTGAGCAGGTTACTTTTCCTTGCATTGTAAAACCAGCGCACGAGGGCTCAAGTTTTGGTGTTTCTGTGGTTCATGAGCCAGAAGCGCTTCTTGAAGCAATAAAAAAAGCTGCTTACGTTAACCAAGTGGCGCAAGATGTTATTGTTGAGCAAAAAATAGACGGCATGGAGTTTGTTTGTGTTTCAGTACAAAAACATAATAATGGTTCGACTGAGTGGTTTTCATTTCCCATTACGCAAGTAATTCCAGAGTCTGGCTCTGAATTTTTTGATTACGAACAAAAATATATGCCTGGTCGTGCGGCAAAAATTACGCCTGCGTTGTGTAGCGAGCACGACACTCAAAATATTATGCGTACCAGCGAGCGCGCTGCAGATGTTTTAGGTTTTAGAACAATAGCGCGCATTGATGGTATTTTGGCTCGTGATGGTGGGGTTTATTTTATTGATCCCAACTCGCTGACCGGCATGGGACCTGCTACGTTTCTTTTCCATCAAGCGGCAGAAATTGGCATGAGCCACGCCCAGCTGATTAATTTTTTGATTGCAAGCGAGTTGCGTGCGTATGGCATTCAGACTACTCTTCACGTTGAAAAGGACCAAAACATGTTAGCGCAGCAAGAAAAAATTCGGATTGTTGTTTTGTTGGGCGGCGATTCAAATGAGCGTGAAATTTCTCTTGAGTCGGGCAGGAACGTTTGTTATAAGCTTTCGCCAAACAAGTACGAAGTTATCCCTGTCTTTGTTCATGAGTCTATGCAGTTATACAAGCTTTCTCAGCGTATGCTCATTCAAAACTCAACGCGTGAAATTAGTGCTTTGATTTCTGACGACATAAAAATTGCGTGGTCAGATTTGCCAACAATTGCTGATTTTGTTTTTATTGCTTTGCATGGCGGTAAAGGAGAAAATGGTGCTGTGCAGGGAGCGCTTGAAATGCTCAAGATGCCATACAATGGTTCGGGTGTTTTAGCCAGTGCTTTGTGCATGAATAAATACCAAACAAACTCTTTTTTGAAACAAAAGGGCTTTGACGTTCCAAAAAATTATTTACTTAAAAATGATGAATGGCTTGCTAAAAGCCAACTTGACCAAGAAGCTTTTGTTGATCAATTGGCTGCCTCTTTTGCCTACCCGCTTATTATCAAACCATCTGACGATGGTTGTAGTGTTGGCGTGCACAAGGTTATGAGTAAACAAGAAGCTCTTTCCTGCATTAACAATGTATTTGCGCTTGGCAAGCGTGATGTCATGATTGAAGAATGTGTGCGTGGCATGGAGCTGACCTGCGGTGTTTATGGTAACGATAATCCAATAGCATTGCCGCCATCATATTCTGTTGCAAAAGATACCGTGTTATCGATTCAAGAAAAATTTTTGCCTGGGGATGGCCAAAATATTACACCTGCGCCAATTGATGTGCGCGCAACAGCATTGGTACAGCAAACATTGCAAGATGTGTATCAGGTTGTTGGTTGTAAAGGTTATGCGCGGATTGATTGTTTTTACCAAACGGCAGAGCAGAGCATTACTGGCTATGAGCGTGTGGTTATTCTTGAAATAAATACGTTGCCAGGGTTGACACCTGCAACCTGTTTATTCCATCAAGTAGCAGAAACCGGGAGTAAGCCCATGGCGTTTATCGACAAAATTGTTGAGCTTGGTTTTCAGCTTCATGGACATAAAAAAACGAATCATTACCATGGTGCCAAAGAAGAATTGTATACTCAGCTTTCTTCATAGTTGCGCAGCTTTCTTGACTTAGGTTCTTGTACTGGTGCTACACTAAATTCCACTTTAAAAATGTTTAATTTTTGAAAAGGAGTTTAGCTATGAGGGGCTCAAGCAAAGCGTGTACCAAGCAATGGGTTGAAATCCCGTACGGGCAAAGACTTTTTTTAAAGGTTTTTCTGTTTGCTTGCATCAGCTCGTTCCAACTCCTGCTGGGCACTGTTCAAGATATCAAGGGCACGTGGGACATTTTAAAGCCTAAGCACCGCCTGGCACTTTCGCCGGTTTGCGGTGCTATTGGCATTGAGTTTAAATATATTGAAAAGTTATACCACTTTGCAGACCCTGAGCATGCAACTACCAAAGTGATTAGAACACTTTTTAACGCCCCTCCGGGCGCCTTTACCATTAGCACTCAAAATATACCAACTTCTCTTTTTTCAATTGTTACTGTTGCCAACATACTCAACACACTCGAACTCAACAAAGATGCTGACCAGGGCGATCTTGTTAATGCCCTCGTTAAAACAATCGTTTCAGACGTTTATTTTGGACAAGAGTTTTTTAAAAAATATACCATTCTCGTTGACGCAGCACTTCAAGAATACACTTCGCAGGTTGAAGAACTTAACCGTGCACTTGAAGTTGCCCAAGCACGAAGACGAGGCATTGAACTTCTTAAGACCTTTGGCGTGGACACCAATGCAAAAAAATTCAACCCGATCGTCGCACTAAAAAAAGCTAAAACAGACCATTCAGACCGCGCGGCAGAGATTGAAGCCATTCTTACGGACTGGCAAAAAAAGGCACCAGATCAGAAGCGCCAAAAAGAAATTAAAGCATCAGCTGCGCATACCTCCTGCACACCGATTATTGAGTTTGCACGAGCTATCGCTCAATCACTTGACGAATGCTTTGACGGCGTCGACACGTCGCGCTTGTACCGGCCTTATACCACGCAACAGGCCTTTCTCGCCTGGATTTACAAAAAGGCTCAATCGAAAGCAGAATTTTCTACTTTTTTTAAAGAGCTTAATGACGACTTTTTAACCCGAGATGCAGATACCAATTGTGACCAAGCCTGGATTGAAGACGTTTACCAAGAAAATGAAGAAAACATATTGCATGAAAAATTCCAAACTGAACTAAATTCTCAAGCTGGCGAATTCATTTTCAATTTTTTTCAGGGAGATGAGTTTTCTGGTATCGTGTTAGTCGAAATAATGTTGCAGCTTTTTGGCCAGAGCGTTCCATTCTTACCTGAACACGGCAGCATAACATTTGAAGGTATCACCTTCGCTGATTGCGTAGAAACAACAATTCGTAATTTGTGCAACGTTGTTACCTACAACAAAGAAGTTAGGACGTTTGGTAATGCAAAAACGTTTACTCTCCTTCAAGTCTTGCTTGACTTTTATCAACAGTCGGAACTAAATCGTACTGAGGCCAATACGGCAAAAAGTGAGGTTCGTCAAAGCTGGAGTACCCTTGTTGAGAATTTACCAAATATTGCCTACCACCGAGCTAAATCTAAAGATCATAATAACTATTATTTTGTATGTCTGGGGGGCGTAGATGGCTTTATTAAATTCGATGGCATCGCTATTCCCGATGGGAATGTTGAAAAAAAAGAAGTGACGTTAAGCCCTCGAAATCTCGCTGGCCAAGTTATCACCACGGTTCCTGCTCAGAACTTTACCCAAATAACTGTTAACAACAGGACTTATCTTGTCGTTAGTGATGATAATTACCATTTGTTTGAAGTCATGCCATCAATCAGAAATATTGTCCTTATGTTAAATAATTTCTTCTCGTTAAATCTTTTTGCTGCCACACTACTTACAGACATATTTTTTAATGACGATTTTAACTCAACATATTTTTATACCTTGTGCGAAAAACTAAACTGGAGTATAGTAAATAAAGCAAGCTTGAATCTGAATGATGAAACAAAAAATCAAAATATTACGCTAAACAGCGCTTTTCGGCTTGCAATTTTTCCAGGCATGCATGCCTTTGCTCAACGCTTAGAAACGGCTTTGAAATTAGTTGCCACATATCAAAAAACAATCAATGACTATCTCCTTAGCAAACTTAAAGATTCTACACCTTCTCTCTTTCTTCCACTCCTTTTTGATATTTATACAAGATGTAATGTGGTCTATGTCGAATTTGATTCTTCCAAAGATGATTTTAACGATTTCTATCGCTGCTTTTTGAACAATATTCTTGACAACGAAACAAAAGTTAGTGTCATCAATAAAATTGCGGGCAATTTAGATGTAGCTCCTCATTTTATTGCTTTGTTCTGCCGATTAATTCATTCATTTCCAATACTTGATGATCTTTATTGGCAAATACAAGTAGCTCGCACCTTTGCTTTAGGAGACTTTATCAAGAAAAATAAAAATAACGAACAACTCAAACAAACTATTCAACACCTTACTCAGAAAGTTCTTGATCACACCACCAACGCTGATGCACAAATGAAGGTGTTTGAACATTTGGTACAAACACTAGTGGCATTTAATCTGCAAGATAAGATTCAAGATATTATTACCTTTGCAAAGAAAGCACCTGATTTTTTTATAATACTTCTAAGAAATAATCTCGCGTTTGAAGAAGCCATGCAATGGATTCATGAGAATAGTATTTTAAACGAAACAAGCATAGACCTACTCAGTATCTTGATTACTAAAAATCATGACCAGGCTCTTCTTTATTTTCTGGCAAATTTCGAAAAAGCAACTAAGTTGAATGACACTTTATCCAAGATTATTATATCTAAAATTAAAGATAAAAATGAATCGGACTACGAAAGGGTTATGCAACTTTGCAAAAAACAAACTGATTTGGACAATGCTAACGTTACAGCAATTCTTTTAGCAATGATTGAACAAGACTATCAACCAGCCATAACTTTTTCTCTAAACCGCCCTGAAGGAAAAGTTTTTTTTAATAGATATATGTTAGAGCTTTTTGTGGCTATGATTAAAAAAAATAATGCCGTAGCTCTCGATAAGGCAATGAAAATTGTCGAAAAGGCAAAAAATATCGATGATGGTCATATGAAGGAGCTTCTTATTGCATTGGTAAAACAAAATTATCAACCAGCTATCAAGAAAGCAATGGAAATTTTAAAAAATTTCGATTCAGATGAAGCAGACTGTGCACTTCTTAAAGCACTGATTGAAATAAACTGTCAAGAAGCTATCGATAAAGCTGAAAATATCTTTACACAAGAATCTTTGTCCGATTCAACAAGAGAATGCGAGGTTGTAGATCTTATGATTAAAAAAAATAATGACTTTGCAAGAGACCTAGCCATGAGTTATTGCAATGAAATAAATGCTGCCTATACGCTACAATTCTTCCGCACCTTGATTAACAAAGATTACGAACCAGCAATTCAACAAGCAATCAGCCTTGCTTCGGCAAACATTATTAGCTCTGCAATCCGGGCAAGAATGCTATTCGGGATCCTTTGGGCAAAGGGCTACGCAATCAATGAAGCGCAGCAGTTAATAGAAAGCTTAGGCGATAGCGTTAATAAGAATAGACTTAAACAAGCACTTGATAATTACAATGCAGCAGCACTTCGCCCCCTGAACAACCTTGCAACCGGCCTGAAAGCTCTCAAAGCAAAGCTTGCAGAACTTGGCGGCAAGCTACACGATTTGGTCTCGTAGTCTAACTCCATTTTAAAATTAAAAGGACATACGACCATGAGGGTACCAAAATGGGTGGAAATTCCGTACGGGCAAGGGCTTTCGTTAATAACTAGCTTATGGGTTAATGACTCAAAGAAAGGAAATTAATATGAATTCTATTCGACAATGTATTTCGCTTTTATTGTGGGTTATTTTATGCGTAGTTGTACCTGCTGCGTATGCGTTCAAAGATCCGGGCTTTGGGGACTATAGTGTTCTGTGGGCTCTTGATCGCGGGAATGGTGTAAAGTTTAGCAACGCAGACAAATTATTGCATCGAACGCACGAGAATAAGTGGGAAGCTGTTTCTGGTGAGCCATTTAAGTATTTGACTGTTAATGCACGGTTGCAGGTTGTAGGTTTAAATTTGCAGGGCCAATTGCTCATGCGTACAGGTATTACTGCTGGTTGTGTAGAAGGTAAAGATTGGCAGTCTGTTCAGGCGCCATTTACGTTTGATAGTATCGCGCTTGGAGCGCATAATCAGTGGTGGGGCATTCGCTTCGACGGTAAGCCAGTTTTTAAGCATCAAGCCGACTGGTTGTTAGTTTCTG
>JAIEPG010000014.1 GCA_019749895.1 Candidatus Babeliales bacterium
AAATATTTGTTTTCCTGCTCTACCTGCAGTAAACTTTGAACAATTTGTTTGAATCTTAGACAGATAGTGTAAATCATTATTTTTTAACGATGAGACCGGGGTAGTGTGGATCTTAAAAATTTAACGTATGAAGTACGTAATAAAGGAACGAAGTTTATCGTGATTACCGGTGGGGTTTGTTCTTCCATCGGCAAAGGCGTACTTGTCTCATCGTTGGGTGTTTTGCTCAAAGGTGCCGGGTACTCCGTTTCGGTAATCAAATGGGATCCGTATCTTAATGTTGACCCTGGCACCATGTCACCACTTGAGCATGGCGAAGTGTTTGTGACGCACGATGGTGCCGAGACCGATCTTGATTTGGGCCATTATGAGCGGACGTTAGGCATTAGTTTGTCCCGTGATTCCTCAGTTTCTTCAGGCCAAATTTTTAAAAGTATTTTGGATGGGGAGCGCGAAGGCAAGTTTCTGGGCAAGTGCATCCAGCTGGTGCCACATGTTGTTGATGCCATTAAAACGCGTCTTTTTGCTTTCGCATTAAACCATGATGTGGATTTTGTATTGCTCGAAATTGGCGGTACGGTTGGCGATATTGAAGGCAAAGTATTTCTGGAAGCCGTACGCCAAGTGCGTAGCGACTTACATCCAGCCCACATATTTCATGGCCATTTGAGCTATGTTCCGCGTTTGGAATGGACTGGTGAAATCAAGACCAAGCCAACGCAGCATAGTGTTAATGCACTCAAAGAAGAGGGCCTGGTGCCTGACTGCATCTTTTTGCGTACATCCTTGGCTATTGAAGAAAAGCAGCGTCGCAAGCTTGCAACCATGTGTGGCGTTTCTCAAGATTTAATTTTTGAAGTTTTAACGTACAAGCCGGTTTATCCGCTTTTTATCGACTTGCAAAAGCAAGAAGTAAGCAAGCGTATTCAAGAATACTTTGGTATTTTGGCAGCAAAGCCTTCAAATTTGTCGCAATGGCAAGATCTTATTGAGCGCATCGGTGCCTGCAAAACAGTGATTAAAGTTGCGTTGGTGGCAAAATATGTTGGGAGTAACGATCCGTACATGAGCGTTATCGACGCTATTCAGGCCGCTGGATACGCCAATAACGTTACCGTTGATATTGTGGTTATTGATGCTGAGCAGCTTGAGAACAGCCAAAATAATGAAGCTTGGATTTTGTTGAAATCAGCTGAAGGTATTATCATTCCGGGTGGTTTTGATAAGCGTGGTGGCGAGGGCAAAATTGCGGCGGTCCGTTGGGCGCGCGAGCAACAGATCCCTTACCTTGGTTTATGTCTGGGAATGCAGGTAATGCTTATAGAATTTGGTCGCTCGCTGGTTAACCTTGCGCATGCAAATACCACAGAATTTGATAAAAAGACCCCTCATCCTATCATTTCTTTACTTGAAGAGCAGGCGGCCGTGGTGCAAAAGGGAGCATCTATGCGCTTGGGTGAGTATGCCTGCACATTAGTCCCGGGTAGCAAGGCTCACCAGGCTTACGAGCAAGATGAGGTTCGGGAACGGCATAGGCACCGTTATGAATTTAATAATTCTTATAAGCAAGATTTTGAGGCCAAGGGAGTGCTTTTTTCTGGGCTTAATCCAGACTCAGGTCTTGTTGAAATCTCCGAGCTACAAGGGCATCCGTTTATGGTTGGGTCTCAGTTTCATCCTGAATTTTTGTCCGGACCGCTTAAGCCGCACCCGTTGTTTAAGGCCTTTATAAAGGCCGTTCTTGAGCAAATAAATAAGAAGTAAGTATTATTATATTTGACCAGTGCGTTTTTTTGTTTTAAAATTATGAATAAATCATTAAAATTGTTAGTAAATCATTGATTTCTCCTACAAATAGCTTTTTCTTAAGGACAAAGTCACCATGAATATGAATAAAACGTTTATGTTAAGAAAAGAAGATCGCAAGCCTGAATGGCATGTGATTGATGCTTCTGGGCTGGTATTGGGACGTCTTGCAACCCGAGTTGCAGATGTTTTACGCGGAAAAAACAGACCAGAATTTACGCCTCATGAAGATGCTGGTGACTATGTTGTTATCATCAATTGCGAGAAAATTGCTCTTACCGGCGAGAAAATGGCTCAAAAGATTTATACCAACTTCTCTGGTTGGAGAGGTGGTCTTAAGGAATTGACCGCGCGCCAAGTTTTTGAAAAAAACCCGGCTCGTATTATTGAGCAAGCTGTTAAAGGCATGCTTCCAAAAAATAAACTGAGCGACAGAATCATTAAGAAGTTG
The DNA here is from genome assembly GCA_019749895.1 of Candidatus Babeliales bacterium. Classification (NCBI taxonomy): domain Bacteria; class Candidatus Babeliae; order Candidatus Babeliales; species Candidatus Babeliales bacterium. The sequence continues at coordinate 2,258 of JAIEPG010000014.1, forward strand.
AAAGTTTATAAAGGAACAGAGCATCCTCATAAAGCTCAAATTCTTTAAAATCGAGACTTTTAGATTTTAGAAAATAGTAAGAAAAGCAGCCTTAAAGCTGCTTTTCTTTTTTTATGGGTATGTATGTTTCTATCAGTAACATTCAGTAAGCGTTGTAGTAGGTCATGAATACAGTTCAACAGACATTAAAGCAAGAGCTTGTTTTTTCCGGCATCGGGGTTCATTCTGGCGTCTTTTCAACAGTTAGGCTTGTTCCTGCGCCTGCAGATACGGGCATTGTTTTTCGACACGAAAAGTTTCCCAATGATCCACTTTATGTTGGTAAAGTTATTCCCGAAGTTGCCATGCATGCAACGGTTATCCGGCACGCTCATTGGATGATTAGCACGATTGAGCATTTGATGGCTGCTCTTATGATGATGGACGTTGATAATGTGATTATTATTGTTGATGGCGTAGAGATACCTATTTTAGATGGCAGTGCTTTTCCTTTTGTGCAGGGTATTATGCATATTGGTTTGCTTTCTCAAGGTCAATCAAAAAAATTTCTGACACCAGCGCGTGTTTTAACCTTTGAGCATGAAGATCGTTTTTTGCAAATCTCGCCAGAAAAGTCGCGTGAGCAGCGAACGCTTTTTATTGATTATACAGCTGAATTTGATAATCATACCAAAAATTCAGCACAGTTGAGCGGTGTGGTTTCGCAAGATTTTTTTGAGCGTGAAATTGCGCCAGCCCGTACCTTTGGGTATGTTGGGCAGTTGCCATTTTTAAGAAAGCATGGCTTGGCTCAGGGGACTTCGCTAGGCAACACAGTTGTGGCGGGAGCGGATGGATATATTAACGATGTTCGCTATCAAGATGAATTTGTGCGTCATAAATTTTTAGATTTGATTGGTGACCTGAGTTTGTTGGGTCGACCACTTGTTGGTTCGATTTGTGCCAAAAAAACCGGCCATAGTTTTAACCGATTGGTTATTCAGCATTATTGTGAGCATCCAGAAGAATGGTTGACTATATAACTTTTTGAGTTTTGAAAAATTTCAAGAGGCGCCCGTTAAAAGGCGCCTCTTTTTGTTAGCTAAAGAGTAACATTATTTTGTTGTACAGGTTGGCAAGTGTTGAGCCAAATACTGAAACAATATCTTTGTAGGTTAAGTAGGCAAAGAGTATGACAAACAATCCAATTGAAATAATATTAACGCCAATGCGTAGCCATTCAGGAGCCGGGCGTCTGATGATTGCTTCAACGGTTGCAAAAAAGAGTTGGCCGCCGTCTGTGACGCCGAGCGGTAAAAGGTTGATCAGCGCTAAATTGATGCTAATCAGGGCAAGAAAAATCAATAATGGCAGTATGCCGTATTGAGCTTGGTTAAACATTTGCGCCATAATTTGAATGGGTCCGCCAGCTCCTTCAAGGCTGCGTTGTGCAAAGAGCATCTTAAAGCTGTAAGCCGTGCTGTAAATCCACATGTTGGTCTGGGCTATTCCTTGGCGAATTGCTTGAAAAAATGGCAGGCGAGGGATTGGGAGCTCAAAATAAGCACCCATTGCTCCAACTTTTTTATCTTCGAATATTTTTTCATCAAGGGTGATTGAGATTTCCCGAGCTGCTGTAGTATCCAATGAAAGTACTTCCAATGTGATCGTTTGATTAGGGTTTTGTTGTATAATTTCCAGAAGCTTTGGATAGTTTTCTGCTGTCGAAAGATCATAGTTATTTACTTTGAGTAGCTTGTCTCCTGCTTTGAGTCCGGCGGTTTGAGCGGCAGAGGAATCTCTTATTTTTGTTATCATGATATTTTTGTTTGAAGAGCCGACCATAAACAAAAAGCAGGCTACCAAGTAGGCAAAGGCGAGGTTGAAAATAATGCCACCCGAAAGGACTAAAAACTTTTGCCAGTAAGGTTTTTTGTCAAAAGAGGCAGCGCTGGTGTCTTTGGCAAATTGTTGTTCGCCTTGACCGGGCTCTGCCAAGCCGGCTATTTCTACGTAGCCGCCTAGGGGGAATTTGGCAATTTTAAAGGTTGTTTGGCCTATCTTTTTTTCCAGGCCCCATAGGGTTGGGCCAAAGCCAACCGAGAAGGTGGGGGTGTGAATGCCAAAAAGTTTGCAAAATAAAAAGTGCCCAAGCTCATGAACAACAATGAGCAAGCTGAATCCGATAATGGCTCCCGCAAGGGGCAGAATTTTAGACTGAACCAGTGCTAATAACGTGCATGATGACATCATTTTTCCTTAAATTAGTTAGGTTTTTTGAGTAAAATATGACGATTTAGACCATTATTGCACATTTTGTTAAAAAAAACATTTTTTGATTTAACATTTCTTATTGAATTTTTTTCTTTGGTGAAGTTTTGAAAAAAGCCTTTCGTTGAGAGATAAAGCAGTTCATGAAAGTGGGTAAAACTGCCTTGATGCAGCGTATTGATATATTTTTACTTGAAAAAAGTATAAAAAAATATAAAATTAAGTGGAATTATTGTATCACTCTGTGCTTTTCTTTTTGGCTATCTCATGGTATTATCGGTAACTTGGTAACCCCTTGAAGTAGCGCACGAGCTGCAAAGTCATGTGCGGCTTGGTGTTTCAAGAAGGGTGCCAAATACAATGTATGCGTAGTTTTAGTGATAATGTGCTTATGCTCGCGTGAGCTAGGTGCATTTGTTTTTGGGTAGTTGTTAATCAGATGGGATTGTAAGATTATGCCTACGATAAACCAGCTTGTTCGATCTAATCGAAAAAATGTGAAAGAAAAGACGAAGTCGCCTGCGTTGAACGCTTGTCCTCAGCGTCGTGGTGTTTGTGTTCGTGTTTACACGCAAACGCCTAAAAAGCCTAACTCTGCATTGAGAAAAGTTGCTCGTGTTAAGTTGACGACCGGAAAAGAAATTACTGCTTATATCGGCGGTGAAGGCCACAATTTGCAAGAGCACTCTGTAGTTTTGGTTCGCGGTGGGAGAGTAAAGGATTTGCCTGGTGTTCGTTATCACATCGTTCGTGGCTCACTTGACGCTGCAGGCGTAGATGGACGTAAGCAAAGTCGTTCTCTTTATGGTGCTAAACGTAAGAAGGGTGCTGCTAATGCCTAGACGTAAAACGAAAGTTTTAAAAAGAGAGATTGGTGTTGATCCGCGTTTTCAATCCCAGTTGGTTCAAAAATTTATTAACGTTGTTATGCAATGCGGTAAAAAAAATATTGCGCGTGCAATTGTTTACGAAGCATTTGATCTTATCACAGCAAAATTAAGTGGCGATCAGAGTAAGGCATTTGCTTTGTTTGAAAAAGCAATTGGCCAAGTTAAGCCATTTGTTGAAGTTAAGTCTCGTCGCGTGGGTGGTGGTGTTTACCAAATCCCTGTTGAAGTTCGTGTAAATCGTGCTACAACGCTTGCATTTCGTTGGGTTATTGATGCTGCTTCAAAGCGCTCAGATAAAACAATGGGTAAGCGTCTTGCGCATGAATTGCTTGATGCAATTGATGGCCATGGTAATGCTGTAAAGAAAAGAACTGACGTACATAGAATGGCTGAAGCAAACAGAGCATTCTCGCATTATGCTTGGTAAGGTTTAGGGATACGCAATGAGCAAAAATTTAGATAAATTTAGAAATATTGGTATTATGGCTCATATTGACGCGGGTAAAACCACTGTCACTGAGCGTATTTTGTTCTTTACCGGTGTTTCACATAAGATTGGTGAGGTTCATGCCGGTGAAGCGGTTATGGACTGGATGGAGCAAGAGCGCGAGCGCGGTATTACAATTACGTCCGCTGCGACAACCTGCTTTTGGGCTGACCATCAAATTAACATTATCGATACGCCAGGTCACGTTGACTTTACCATTGAAGTAGAGCGTTCATTGCGTGTGCTTGACGGTGCGGTTGGTGTTTTTTGTGGTGTGGGCGGCGTTCAGCCACAGTCTGAAACGGTTTGGCGCCAAGCTGATCGTTACAAAGTTCCTCGCATTGCTTTTGTTAACAAGCTTGATAGAACTGGTGCGGATTATTTTGCTGTTGTTCAAGAAATTGACGAAAGATTGCATGGTAATCCTTTGGCTATGCAAATTCCAGTTGGTCAGTCTGAAGAATTTTCTGCGGTGATTGATGTTTTGACCAAGAAGATGGCGACTTTTGATGAAAAAGGCGTTGTGACTTGGCAAGAAGTGCCCGCTGAATATCAAGAAGAGCTTGCTAAAAGATTTGATGCGGTTGTTGAAAGAGCGTGCGATTTCGACGATGTGTTGGCAGAAAAATATCTTGACGGTGAAGCGTATACTTTGGAAGAAGTGAAAAAAGCTTTGCGTAAAGGTGTTTTAGCGCAAGAAGTTACTCCGGTTTTCTGCGGTAGTGCTTTCAAAAATAAAGGTGTTCAGCAGTTGCTTGATGCGGTTGTTGATTATCTTCCATCTCCGCTTGACGTTCCCGCAATTGAAGGGATAAACCCTGATACTGAGCAAACTGAAAAGCGCTATCCAAAAGAAGAAGACCCGCTTTGCTGCTTAGCATTTAAGATTATGGTAGATCCGTTTGTTGGATCATTGACCTTTGCTCGTATTTATTCTGGTACGCTTGAAACTGGTTCATACGTTTATAACGTTGGAAAAGGCAAGCGTGAGCGCGTTAGTCGTATTATGAAAATGCATGCTAATAAGCGAGAAGACATGAAATCAGCTTCAGCTGGTGACATTGTTGCTATTGTTGGCGTTAAAGACGTTATTACGGGTGATACGCTTACCGATGAAAAGCATCCTGTTTTGTTAGAAAGTATTAATTGTCCTGAGCCTGTTATTGGTGTTGCTATTGAGCCAAAAGGTAAGGGCGATTATGAAAAAATGGTTATTGCTTTGCGTAAGCTTATGCAAGAAGATCCTTCCTTTAGATTTACCTACAATGAAGAGACGGGACAAACCATTATTGAAGGAATGGGTGAGCTGCACCTTGAAATTATTGTTGATCGTTTGAAGCGTGAGCATAAAATTGAATCAAACGTTGGTAAGGCTGAAGTTGCTTACAAAGAAACAATTCAGAATAACGTTGAAGTTGAAGGTAAGTTTATTCGTCAGTCAGGCGGTCATGGTCAATATGGTCACGTTTGGTTGCGAGTAGCGCCCCTTGAGCGAGGTGCTGGTATTAAGTTTGAAAACGAAATTGTTGGCGGTTCTATCCCAAGAGAATTTATACCTGGTATTGAAAAAGGTATAAAAGAAGCCACGGCAACAGGTGTTCTTGCTGGGTATCCAGTAGTTGATATTCAAGCAACTGTGTTTGACGGGTCCTACCATGATGTTGACTCATCAGAACTTGCGTTTAAAATTGCAGCTTCTATGGCACTCCGTGATGGTATGTCTAAAGCGTCGCCAGTTCTTTTAGAGCCAATTATGAAGGTTGAAGTAGTAGCGCCTGATGAAAACTTGGGCGATGTTATGGGAGACTTGAATTCGAGACGTGGAAGAATCTTGGGAATGGATTCGAGAAAAGGCATGCAAGTTATTGCAGCAGAGGTTCCACTTGGGGAAATGTTTGGTTACGCAACAACGGTGCGTTCGCTTACTCAAGGTAGAGCTACTTATTCTATGCAATTTGAAGTTTATCGCGAAGTCCCTAAGAGTGTTCAAGAAGAAATTGTCGGAAAAAATAACGGTACAAAAAAATAGGTCGTCCTTAGAAGGAACAGATAATGGCAAAAGGTGTATTTGATAGAACAAAAGAACACTGTAACGTAGGAACGATTGGTCACGTTGACCATGGTAAGACAACGTTAACAGCTGCTATTACCAAAGTTTTGTCTGAACAAGGCAAGGCATCTTTTAAAGCGTTTGATCAAATTGATAAAGCGCCAGAAGAACGTGAACGTGGTATTACAATTTCCGTTGCTCACGTAGAATACGAATCAGATAAAAGACATTATGCTCACGTAGACTGTCCTGGTCACGCTGACTATATTAAAAACTTTATTACCGGTGCTGCTCAAATGGATGGTGCAATCTTGGTTGTATCAGCTGCAGACGGTCCAATGCCTCAAACCAGAGAACACATTCTTTTGTCACATCAAGTAGGTGTTCCTCGTATTGTTGTATTCTTGAATAAAGTTGACATGGTTGATGATCCAGACATGGTTGAGCTTGTTGAAGAAGAAGTTCGTGAATTGTTGTCAAAGTATGGTTATCCAGGAGCAGAAACTCCAATCATCCGTGGATCAGCTCTTAAGGCTTTGAATGGTGATAAGAGTGAGCTTGGTGGCCCTGCTATCCTTAAGCTTATCGATACTCTTGATGCATACATCCCAACTCCAAAGCGTGATGCAGATAAGCCTTTCTTGATGCCAATTGAAGACGTTTTCTCAATTTCTGGCCGTGGTACAGTAGTAACAGGCCGTGTTGAGTGTGGCGTTGTTAAAATCGGTGAAGATATTGAAATTGTTGGATTGCGTCCAACGCAAAAATCAACCGTTACCGGTATTGAAATGTTCAATAAAGAACTCAAAGAAGCTTTGCCTGGCGATAACGCAGGCTTGTTGCTTCGTGGTATCAAGAAAGAAGACGTTGAGCGTGGACAAGTACTTTGTAAGCCAGGTTCAATTAAGCCGCATAAGAAATTCAAGGCGCAAATTGTCGTCCTTTCCAAAGAAGAAGGTGGCCGTCATAGCCCATTCTTTAATGGTTACAGACCTCAATTCTACTTCAGAACAACTGACGTAACAGGTAACGTTACTCTACCAGCTGGTCGTGAAATGGTTATGCCTGGCGATAGCGTAGAACTTACTGTTGACTTGGTAAGTCCAATTGCTATGAGCAAAGAATTGAAGTTCGCTGTTCGTGAAGGCGGCAGAACTATCGGCGCTGGTGTTATAAGTGAAATTATTGAGTAATAACTGATAGGTTAGATTGCAATGAAACGATCAAAAATACGCTTGACATTAAAGTCTTATGATCATCAATTGCTTGATAATGCTGTAAAACAAATTGCGTTAACAGTTAAGAGAACAGGCTCCCGTGTTTTGGGGCCTGTTCCTCTTCCAAACAAGCGCCGTTGTTTTACCGTATTGCGTTCTCCGCATATTGATAAAAAATCGCGGGAGCAATTTGAGTTAACAATACACAAGCGAATATTAGATATTGTATCACCAGCAGAGCAAACAATGGACGCTTTAATGAAGCTCAACATTTCTGCTGGAGTAGACGTAGAGATTAAATAAAATCATGATGATGAGGCTACTATGTTAGGTGCGCTTGTAGGAAAAAAAATAGGTATGACGCAAGTCTTTGATCGAGAAGGAAACGTTGTACCAGTAACGGTAATCGATATAGCTTGCTGGTACATTACCCAGTTTAAAACGATTGAAAAAGATGGTTATGCTGCAGTTCAAATTGGATTGCTTAAAGAAAAGCATCAAGCAAAATCATTCTCATCAGATTGGTTACAAGATAGAAAACAGTATTTTTCTTGCTTCAGAGAAGTTGCATTACAACAACAAGAACATGAATTTGTTATTGGACAAGAAGTTACCTTTAAAGATGCTGCATTTGAAGAAGGTGTTGAAGTTGCTGTTACCGGCATGACCAAAGGCCTAGGCTTTCAAGGTGTGACCAAGCGATGGAGATTCAATCGGGGTCCGTCTACTCACGGTTCTATGTTTCATCGTCGACCAGGTTCTATTGGTAACCTGTGTAAAGAAGGTGAAGTTCAAAAAGGTAAGAAATTACCTGGGCACAAAGGTTTCAGACAAGTCACGGTGCGTGGATTGAAGGTTGTAAAAGCGGATCAAAACGCTCGTTGTTTATTTGTAAAAGGCGCAGTCCCTGGTAAAAAAGATACCGTGATAATGATTAGCAAACGAGGATAATAGTCATGACAACAAAAATACCTGTTTATGATGCAGCAGGAAAAGAATCTGAGGGAATTGATTTAGTACTGAATTTTGAGAAAAAAGATTTGAGTGAAAAAACTTATTCTCAAGCAGTTAGATCTTTGCTTCAAAATTGGAGACAGGGCACTGTTGGTTGCAAAACGCGCGGCGAAGTAGCTTTTTCCAATCGTAAGCCTTGGAAGCAAAAAGGTACAGGAAGAGCTCGTGCTGGTAGCTTGAGATCTCCATTGTGGAGAAAAGGTGGTGTCATTTTTGGACCACAGCCACGAACGAGAGTTTTAGATATCAATAAGAAACAAAGAAAATTTGTGTTTAATAATATTTTGTTTTCTGCTTTAGAAAACAAAACGGTTAGTTGTTTGGATTATTCAAGTGATCTACAAAAACCAAGCACTAAAAAAGTTTATCAAGCGTTGTGCAATATGGGCTTAGATACAAAGAAAGTTATATTGTTTCTTCCGTTTGATGACGTTGTTTCATATGCATCGTTTAGAAATCTTCCTAATGTGCATATTCTTTATTTTGATCAGCCGAATGCATATGATTTGACTGATGGTGATAGTTGGGTTTTTTTGAAAAAAGATATAGATCTCTTTAAAGAAATGGTTTCACAATGGAACTAAGTCATTACGATATTATTAAGCGACCTGTTATTACCGATAAAAGCATAGAAGTCTTTAAAAAATTTGGACAACTTACTTTTGTAGTTAACAAAGCTGCTAATAAAATAACAGTTCGTCGAGCAGTTGAAAAAATTTGGAATGTTGAAGTTGACTCTGTACGTATTGTTAATTCAGCAGGAAAAAATAAAGTATTCGCACGTCGTTCATTTTCTAGTCCAAGTCAAAAAAAGGCTATTATCAAGCTTAAAAAAGGTTTCAAGATTGATATTCCTGGCATGTTTGAAGCGACTGGTTTGATGGGTGGACATGATGAATCTTCTACGCCTGGTCAAGGAAAATAGGTTAAGAAGATTGCGGTAAACATAGAAGGATTATGCCATGGCTATAGTAACGAGAAGACCTAGAAACGCTTCATTACGTCAGCAGCAATTTATTGTAGATAAAGAATTATCAAAAAAAGAACCAGAAAAAAGTTTGCTTGCGCCATTACGTAAAACTGGCGGTAGAAATGCTTACGGTCGCATTACGTGTAGACATCAAGGCGGTGGTGCAAAGCGTACCTATCGTATTGTTGATTTTAAGCGTGGGCAGCGCGATGTTCCTGGTATTGTTAAAGCATTTGAATATGATCCAAATAGAAACGTTTCTATTGCTTTAATTTATTATAAAAATGGTGCTAAGGCTTATATCTTAAAGCCAGAAAATTTAAAGGTTGGCGAAGAAGTTCTTGCCGGCGAAAAAGCAGAAGCAAAAGTAGGAAATTGCTTAGCAATAAGAAATATTCCTCTTGGTTTCTTCATTCACAATGTTGAATTATATCCTGGTCGCGGCGGGGTATTTGCTCGCAGCGCTGGTTGCTCCGTACAAATCGTTGCAAAAGAAAATGAAAAAGCTGTATTGAAAATGCCATCGGGAGAATTGCGTACGGTTGGTTTAGATAACTATGCAACTGTTGGTATGTTGGCTAATGCTGAATACAGAAACATGGTTTTAGGTAAAGCTGGTCGAACAAGACATCTTGGTATTCGTCCAACAGTTCGTGGTATGGCCATGAATCCGGTCGATCATCCACACGGTGGCGGTGAAGGTCGTTCTAAGTCAGGTTCTCATCCAATGACGCCATGGGGCAAAAGCTGTAAGGGTGTTAGAACAAGAACGAAAAAGAATTCAGCTATTTTGAAGAGAAGAAAAAAGTAAAATGAAAAATGTTATCTTGGTAAAAGGATAAGCATGACAAGGTCAATTTGTAAAGGCCCTTACGTCGATTCTACCTTAGTAGAAAAGGTGGAAAAGGCAAAAACTTCTGGAAAGCGGGAAGCTATAAAAACCTGGAAGCGCGCAAGTATGATTACTCCTGATTTTGTTGGGTTAACGTTTGCTGTGCATGATGGAAGAAAGTTCATTTCTGTCTATGTAACCGAGAACATGGTGGGGCATGCCTTGGGTGAGTTTGCTCCTACAAGGACATTCCGTATGCATAGTGGACAGCGTAAAACAGCAGGAAAAGAAGATAAATAAGACAGAAATTGTTATTGTACTAAATAAGCGTTTTTTGCTATACTAAAGGTCAAGATTATGCTATCCAGAGCAAAAAGTAAGTATGTTCGAATCTCTCCTTATAAATTGCGTCCTATTGTGGACGTTATTCGGGGATGTCAAGTAGGTAAGGCTCTCGCTTGGCTTAAAGCTTCTGAAACTAAACGTACTAAACCGGTCACGAAAGTACTCGAAGCTGCTTTTGCGAATGTTAGAAATCTTCATGTTGAAGAAGCTGACATGAACACTTTGTATATAAAAGAAGTTCGTGTTGATCAAGGTCCTGTCATTAAGTATTTTAAGCCAGGAGCTATGGGTCGTGCAAATATTCAACGTAAGCGCATGAGTCATATTGAAATAATATTGGATAAGAAAAAATAAATTAAACGGTTTAGAAGAGGTATTAACGTGGGACAAAAGGTTCATCCATTTGGTTTCAGATTAGGCATTTATGAGGATTGGAAAGCTCGTTGGTTTGCTAAAAGATCGTATGGCCAAGAACTGATGGAAGATATTCAAATAAGAAAATATTTGAATAAAAAATTTAGTAGCACGGATGTTTCTAAAGTTGTTATTGAAAAAGCTGTAGATAGTATTAGAATTCTCGTTCATGCTTCTCGTCCTGGTATTATTATCGGAAAAAAAGGACAAGGTATTGAGCGAGTAAAGGCTGATCTTTTTCAAAAGTTTAAAAAGAATGTTGATATATCGGTACAAGAAGTAAAAACTCCTGAATTGGTATCGAAACTTGTTGCTGAAAGCATTGCCGAGCAATTAGTAAAGCGTGCGAGTTATAAACGATTGATGAAGAAAGCTGGATTCTCTGCTATTAAAGGTGGGGCAAAAGGTATAAAGATTTGCTGCTCTGGTAGATTGGGCGGTGCTGAAATAGCTCGTACTGAGTGGTTGCGTCTTGGATCAGTTCCTCTGCACACATTGCGTTCAAATATTGATTACGCATTGGCTGAAGCGCATACAATTTATGGCATTATCGGTGTCAAAGTTTGGATTTGCCGTGGTGAATACTAAGAGGTTTAAAGGCTACTCTTTAGAACAGTAAGGATTAAACAATGTTAATGCCGAAAAAAACCAAATATAGAAAAGTGCAGAGAGGTCGCCTAACAGGACTTTCCAAGGGCGCTAGAGCTGTGCAATTTGGTGATTATGGACTTATGGCAGTTGAGCCTTCGTGGGTAACAGCGCGTCAGATTGAAGCTATTCGTATTACTATTAATAGAAAGCTCAAAAAAGAAGGAAATATCTTTTTAAGAATATTTCCAGATAAGCCTATTTCTAAAAAACCTGCCGAAACTCGAATGGGTAAAGGTAAAGGAAATCCTGAATTTTGGGTTTCTTGTGTTAAAAGAGGTCGCGTGATTGTAGAAATCGCCGGGGATTTTGATGCAGTTGAAGCAAAAGAAATTTTGAAAGCGGCTGCCTATAAACTTCCTATGAAGACAAAAATGGTAACAAAATAGCACGTGGTGCTTGTTGAGGCGGAATATGAAAAAGGCAGAAATAAAAAACTTGGACGGAATTTCTTTGCGAAAAGAAATAGATGGATGGAAAAAAGAATTGCTTAATTTGAAGCTTAATAAAATGTCTGGTCAAATTAAGGATTTTACGCAATTTAAAAAATTGCGCGCTAACGTTGCAAGAGCTTTATCTCATCTGAATCAAGTAGAAAAAGATAAAAAAGATTAATTATTTGCAGGTAATTTGAGGTAAATGATCATGACGGAAAACAAACAACAAAATTTGAATAAACAGGTTTCTTCACAAGGCAAAATGCTTGTTGGGGAAGTTGTTTCTGACAAAATGGATAAAACGGTTGTTGTAAAAATTTCTAGAACGTTGAAGCACCCCGTTTATGGTAAAGTTATTCAGCGATTCAAAAAGTATAAAGCGCACGACCAAGAAAATTCTGCTCGTATTGGTGACATAGTTGAAATCGTTGAGTGTCGACCATTGTCTAAAACGAAGCATATGTTATTAAATAGAATTGTTGCGAAGCGCGCATAAGGGAAAATCTCATGTTGCAAAAAGAAACGGCACTTGAAATAGCTGATAATTCTGGTGCAAAGAAAGCAAAAGTTATTCACATCGCCGGTAGTACTAGAAAGCGATATGCTCGCGTTGGGGATATTGTAAAGGCAGCAATCAAAAAAGCAATACCAGGTGGTACTGTAAAAAAGAGCGATGTTGTTGATGCTGTTATTGTTCGAACGAGAAAAGAATATCGTCGAGCAGATGGTAGTTATATTCGTTTTGATGACAATGCTGCAGTAATTATTGATAAAGATAAAAAACCTGTTGGAACTCGTATTTTTGGGCCTGTAGCTCGTGAACTTCGTAGTGCTGGGTTCAGCAAAATAGTCTCGCTTGCTCCAGAGGTTTTATAAGAAATTTAGAAGCTCAAAATTGATAAGCTTCGAATTATTTGATCGTTAAGGTTTTATTATGTTAAGTAGAGTTAAAAAAAATGATACAGTTGTTGTCTTATCTGGAAAAGATAAAGGAAGACAAGGACTTGTTATAGCAGTTGATCAGAAGAATGATCTTGTTCTTGTGAAAGATGTTGGTATAGTTACCAAACATTTGAAGGCAAAAAAAGCTGGAGAAAAGAGCAGGATAGTAAGAGAAGAAAAAGCTATTCCATTGTGCAAAATTATGCCTGTTTGTCCTTCGTGTAAAAAAGCTTGTCGTGTTCAGGTTAAGTTTTTGAATGAAGGCAGTAAAAAGGCGCGAACATGTCATCGTTGCAAAGAAGCGTTTTAGTTAGTGAATAGGTAATGTTGTTATGAAATCACGTTTAGAAGATATTTATAAAAACCAGATTCGCCCAGAAATTCAAAAAGAGTTGAATTTTGGGAATGTTATGCAAGTGCCTCGTATTTCAAAAATCGTTTTGAATGTCGGTGCTAAAGATGCTGTTAGTGATGGCAAGGTAATTGCTTCAATTAAAGGTATTCTTGAAAAAATTGCAGGACAAGCGGTTGTTGCAACGCAGGCAAAGAATTCTATTGCAGGATTTAAATTGCGTGAGGGAATGCCAATTGGTGCAATGGTGACTTTGCGAAAAACAAGAATGTATCACTTCTTGGATAAGCTTATCAACGTTGTTTTGCCAGCGGTAAGAGACTTCCAAGGAACGTCAATCAAATTTGATGGTCATGGAAATTATAATCTTGGTATTAAAGATTGGATGGTATTTCCTGAGGTTGATTACGATAAAATCGATAAGAACCGCGGGTTAAATATTACGATTCAAACTACTGCTAAAAAAGACGAAGAAGCATTTTTGTTGTTGAAAAAATTTAATATGCCATTTCGCAAACGTTAGAACTGATTAAAGGATTTAGATATGGCTAAAAAAGCGCTCATTGAAAAAGCTAATAGAACGCCTAAATTTTCTACACGAGGTCGTAATCGTTGCAAATTGTGTGGAAGACCCCGAGGATATATGCGTCTTTTTATGATGTGCAGAATTTGTTTTAGAAAGAACGCGTTAGAAGGTTTATTGCCGGGCGTAAAAAAAGCGAGCTGGTAAATTTGTAAGGAAATTGATTATGTCAGTTGATTCAATTGCTAATTTTTTGACGATTATTAGGAATGGTATAATGGTACGCAAGCGTTCCGTTGTTCTTTCTTCGTCAAAAATGAGAGTTAATATTGCTCAAGTGTTGAAGAGCGAAGGTTACATTCGTGATTATAAAGTTGAAAATAACGACGGTCCTGGTAGCTCGTTAACAATTTTATTAAAGTATGTAAATGGTAGTTCTGCAATTAATGAGATTACACGAGTAAGTAGACCAAGCCGTCGACACTATCAAGGCGCAAGCGAGATAGTGCCAGTTATAGGTGGCCTTGGTATCGCTATCGTGACAACAAGTTCTGGTGTAGTAACTGATCGAGATGCAAGAAGATTAGGCATCGGTGGCGAAATTCTTTGTCATGTTTGGTAGGAATTAGGTATGTCAAAAATTGGAAGAATGCCCATTGCATTTTCATCAGCAAAAATTGCATTAGAGGGTAAAAAAGTTTTCATTGAAGGTCCTATGGGCAAGTTTTCTCACGAATTGCCTTTGGAAGTTGATATGGTTATTGAAGGTAACACTATCAAGCTTGATGTTCCAGATCGTATGTCTAAAAAGCATAAGATTCTTTGGGGCCTTCATCGTGCTTTATTAGCAAATAAAGTTAAAGGTGTTGAAGTTGGTTTTGAAACGAAAATGATCATTGTTGGTCTTGGTTTCAAAGCGGTACTACAAGGTAGAAATATGACATTTTCTTTGGGGTATACTCATAAAATTGAGTATGTTTTGCCAGAGGGTGTTACCGTAGAATTAGATAAAACCGGTCAACTATTGACGGTTAAAGCAGCAGATAAATTTGTACTCGGCAACGTTTGCGATGCTATTCGATCTTTTCGACCACCTGAACCATATAAAGGTACTGGTATACGAAAAGAAGGGGAGCATATTATTCGTAAGGCTGGTAAGACAAAAGGTGCTTAATCCAGGTCGTAATTGTTGTTGATAAAAAGGGTACTATTGTGAGTTTGCAAAAACGAATTGCGTTAAGAACAAAAAGAAGAGCATTTCGCGTTAGAAATCGCTTAAAAAATAAAAGTGAGTTGTTGAGAATTACTGTTTTCAGAAGCTCACGACATATTTATGCTCAAGTAATTGATGATAGTGCGCACAAGACTCTTGTAAGTTTTTCTTCTCTAAATCTGGAAAAAGCATCCGGAGATAAAAAAGACATTGCTAAGCAAGTAGGTATGGAATTGGGCAAAATAGCTACATCCAAGGGCGTTTCTTCTGTATTCTTTGATAGAGGTCATTACTTATACCATGGTAGAGTAGCGGCACTTGCTCAAGGTTTACGTGAAGGTGGTTTGAAATTTTAAAGATAACTAGGAACGGTAACATGGCAGAAGAGAAAAACAAAAAAGCATCTCAAGCCAAAGCTCAAGGAGACGAGCTTACTGAAGCAGTATTGAAGGTTCGCCGAGTTGCAAAAGTTATTAAAGGTGGCAGAAGATTTGCTTTTTCAGCGCTTGTGGTTGTTGGAGATAAAAAAGGTAATGTTGGTGTTGCTTTGGGCAAAAGCCGCGAAGTTTCTTCAGCAATATCAAAAGGCTTGAGACGCGCACGCAAAAATATGTTTGCTGTCTCTCTTTACAAAACAACTATCCCGTTTACCGTACAAGGTAAGCATGGTGCGAGCGAAGTTCTTATTCGTTCAGCATCTAAGGGTACCGGTATTATTGCCGGTGGTGCAGTACGTGCTGTTTTAGAAGCTTTGGGTGTGCAAGATGTTCTTGCTAAATCTATTGGTGCTTCTAACTCACAAAATGTGGTTAAAGCAACAATTCATGCTTTGAAAAAGTTGAAAACAGCTCAAGAAATTGCGTTTGTTAGAGGTAAAAGCATGAAAGAACTGTTCGGAGAAAAAAATGCTCAAGCTTAATCAATTGACATCACTTACAAAAAAAAGAAAACGTGTTGGTCGAGGTGGTAGCAAGGGTGGTACTTCTGGAAAAGGTTCCAAAGGACAACTTGCTCGTACTGGCGGTAGATCAGAAGTAAGGCCATTTTTTGAAGGTGGACAGATGCCACTTTCTCGTCGTTTGCCTCGACGTGGTTTTACTAATGGTGCGTTTAAAAAAGAATATACTATTATCAATGTTGGCGATCTTGAAAATCAATTTGATGCGGGTGCGACCATTGATAAAAATGTATTGCGTAAAAACGGATTTTTTAAGAGTAAGAATGAAGGCCTCGTTAAATTTCTTGGTAATGGTACGCTGACCAAAAACTTTGTTGTCATCGGAGATGCGTTTAGTAAGTCAGCAGTTCAAGCAATAGAAAAGGCCAATGGTAAAGCTCAATTAATTAAGGAGCAAACCGGTGATCGTACTACTTCATAATTTCAAAAATATTTTTTTAGTATCTGAGCTGAGAAAAAAGCTTCTGTTTACATTAGGTATTTTTGCTGTTTATCGTTTTGGTGCTCATATACCAATTCCAGGTGTTGACATAATTGCTCTCAAGAGCTTTTTTGCAACAACAACTTCGGGGTTGTTATCTTATTTGGACCTTTTTTCAGGTGGCGCTTTGCAAAATTTTGCAATTTTGACACTTGGTATGTCTCCGTATATTAGCTCATCAATTATGATGCAGCTTTTGACGGTCATGATTCCTTCTCTTGAGCAACTCTCAAAAGAAGGAGAATATGGAAGACGTATTATTGGTCAGTATACTCGTTATTTGACCTTGGTAATAAGTTTTGTACAGGGCCTTGGCCTTGCTATGTTTATTGAAAAACAACCAGGACTTGTTTTAAATCCCGGCTGGGGTTTTAGACTTTCAGCTGTCTTTATTCTGACGGTGGGATCTCTTTTTGTTATGTGGATTGGTGAGCAAATTAATGCGCACGGTCTTGGTAACGGGAGCTCTATGGTCATTTTTGCAGGTATTGTAACACGCCTTCCTTTTGCGTTGGTTACGTTGGCAAAAGACATTAGTCTTGGACAAACGGATATTATACGAGTTATTTTACTTGGCGGCTTTGCCATAGCGATTATAGCTTGTATTGTTTTCCTTGAAAAAGGGGAGCGCAAGGTTCCTGTTCAGTACGCAAAGCGTGTCATTGGTAATAAGTTATACGGTGGTCAAAGTTCCTATATTCCACTAAAACTTAATCCGTCAGGTGTTGTGCCAGTTATTTTTTCTGGTGCAATACTGGGCTTGCCTGTTACTGTTGCAAGTATGTTGGCTGTTTATTGGCCGACCCTCAATAACGTTGTTGCTCGCTGGTTTACTCCAGATGCAGGGTTGTATAACGTATTGAATGCAGGCTTAATTATTTTCTTTGCGTTTTTTTATACGGCTATAATTTTTAACCCAACTGAGTTGGCAGAAAATCTGCGTAAATCTGGTGGGTTTATTCCTGGAATTAGGCCGGGTAAGAAAACCGCTGAATTTTTTGATTATTTATTGACTCGCATTGGTTTTCCTGGCGCTGTTTATTTGGCTCTGCTAGCGATTTTGCCAAATACGCTGAAAAATGTTATAGGTTTTCCTATTATGTTTAGCGGTGTTAGTTTGCTTATCGTAATCGGTGTTGCTCTGGAAGCTTCTGCGCAAATTGAGTCACATTTGATTGAAAGAAAGTATGAAGGTTTCTTGTCAACGGGCAGACTGAAAAGTCGATTTGGGCGTTAAAAAATGATCAGCAAAGGTATTGATGATGCAGCATGTGAATAAGGTCATTTTTTCGTTTTTTGGGCCTCCCGGATCTGGTAAGGGAACTCTGGCTGAGCGGTTAGCACGAGAACTTAATTTTGAAGTACTGTCTACTGGCAACCTCTGCAGGAAAAATATTGCAGATCAGACTGAAATAGGAAAAAGCCTATCACTTTATTTGGATAAAGGACACTTGATTCCAGATGAATTGATTACCGATATGGTAGGTATTTGGCTTAAAGATGCGATTAAAAAAAACCATCCAATCATATTGGATGGTTTTCCAAGAACTAAAGGGCAGATAAAGCTCTTTTTGAATTTTTTGAAAGAAATTCCAGGTTCTTGTTTTCGTGTTATGCATATAAAGTTGTCTGAAGGCGAAATTATAAAGCGTCTTTCATTACGGCTTGTATGCGAGAATAAAGATTGTCAGGCAGTATACAATAGTATACTTATCGGGCAGCAAACCGTGTGTGAAGCGTGTGGAAGCTTATTGGTTAAACGTAGAGATGATGATCAAGAAGTTGTTAAAGAGCGTTTAAGGCAATATCCTGCCTATGCACATGAACTTTTGACATTTTATAGATCAGTTGGACAGCACATAGAAGAAATTGATGTTCTTGATATGGCTCCCGAACAGGTTTATAATACTTTTCTTTCAATGATATAGGTTTTCTGTTTGTAATTATGGATGCAATTATAATAAAAAATAAAGTAGCTATAGAAAAGATGAGAAGCGCCGGAAAGCTTTTGGCGCAAGTCATGCAAGAGACAGAGCCTTTCGTTAAAGAAGGCATTAGCACGCATGAATTAGATCAAATTATTGAAAAAAAAATGCGTGAACGAGAGCTTAAGCCTGAGTGCAAGGGGTATGCTGGATACAGACATAGTTCATGTATCTCTTTGAATGATGTTATTGTTCATGGGGTGCCAAAAAAAGAAATTATTTTAAAATCTGGAGATTTTGTTAAAATAGACATTGTGGGCTCATATAAAGGCTATTGTGCCGATATGGCTCGCTGTTTTTTTGTTGGCGAAGCATCTCCAGTTGCCCAAAAAATGGCAGAAGTTGCTCAGCGAGCGCTGGATAAAGGTATTAGCTTGGTTCGGCCTGGCATCCGGCTTTCTGATATTTCGGCTTGTGTTCAGCGCGAGGTGGAACAAGCTGGTTTTGGTGTTGTAAGGGATTTTGCGGGTCACGGAATAGGCAAAAATATACACGAAGCGCCAGATGTGCCTAATTTTGGCAAATCTGGGCAGGGCCCGATACTGCAAGAGGGTATGACATTGGCGATTGAGCCTATGATTACTGAAAAAGATTATGCAGTTAAGATTATGGCAGATGGTTGGACGGCAAAGACGGTCGATGGTGGGCTTGCAGCTCACATTGAAGATACAGTCGTTGTGGTGCGAGATGGTGCTGAAATTCTCACAAGAATTTTATAGTGTGAGAAACGTGGGTAAAAAATGAAAAAAAAGAGCGATGTTATAGTGATGGATGGTATTGTGGAAAAAGCTTTGCCCAATGCCATGTTTCAAGTGAAATTAGTTGAAGGCGAGCATACGGTTTTGGCTCATGTTTCTGGCAAAATGAGAATGTACTACATTAAGTTATTGCCAGGGGATAAAGTTGCTGTTGAGCTTTCTCCATATGATTTGAAAAAGGGCCGCATTATATCTCGTTACCGTGTATAGAAAAATTTTTTAAGTTATTGGCGTACAACAAGTACGGAAAATTTTTTGAAAGAAGTGTCATGAAAGTAAGAACATCTGTGAAAAAGATTTGTGCGGATTGTAAGGTTATAAAACGTGAAGGCGTTGTTCGGATTATTTGCAAAAAGAGTCCGAAGCATAAACAACGTCAAGGTTAAGAAGTTTAAATAATTGAATATGTTTAATGGGCAACAGAGAACCTGTTTAGAGAGGTAGTCAATGGCTCGTATCGAAGGTGTACTTTTACCTACTAGTAAGCGTGTGGAAATTGGATTGACGTATTTATACGGTATTGGCTTGTATCGTTCAAAAGAAATTTTGCATGATATAAATATTAGCCCAGATGTACGTATTAAAGATTTAACGCATGAGCAAGTAGCTGCTATTCAAAAATACATAAATCAACATTACAAAGTTGAAGGTGAGCTCCGCAAAGAAGTTACTTTGAATATTAAGCGTTTGCAGGAAATTGGCTCATACCGAGGAACTCGTCATAAGCGTTCATTGCCGGTAAGAGGTCAAAGAACAAAAACAAATGCTCGTACTCGTAAGGGACCTCGTCGTGCAGGTGCGGCAGTTACACTGAAAAAAGCCGTTACTAAAAAATAGATAGATTTGGTAAACAGGATTGAATAATGGCATATAAGAAAAGTAAGAAAAAACAAATAAAAAACGTTGACACTGTAGCAGCTCACGTGAAATCTTCATTCAACAATACAGTTGTTTCAATTACAACGTTGGATGGCGATGTTCTTTTGCGCAGCAGTTCTGGGCAATTTGGGTTTAAGGGAGCTCGTAAAGGAACTCCATTTGCTGCTATGCAAATTGGAAACAAGCTTGCTAAAGAGCTTATTACCATGGGAGTTAGGCTCGTTGAAGTCAACATGCAAGGGCCTGGTTCTTCTCGTGATTCAGTTATCAGAGCGTTGCAGTCGTCTGGCTTAACCATTACGGTATTGCGTGACGTAACCCCATTGCCTCATAATGGATGCAGAGCTCCAAAAAAGAGACGGGTATAGTTTGTTATTGTTGAATTGAGTATGAACTTAGGCACAAATTTTAATAAGTAAATTAGGTTTAAAGGTTATGGGAAAGTTTTTAGCTGGATGCAAAAAGTGTCGTCAAACGGGTATGAAGCTTTGTTCTAAAGGTCCAAAGTGTGTTCTGGAAAAAAGAACCCTTACGCCTGGGCAACATGGTAAAAAACTCGCTGCAAAAAAAAGCTCAGAATACGGCAAGCAACTTCAAGAAAAACAAAAAGTTAAGCTTATGTATGGCGTTTTGGAAAAGCAATTCAAAAGATTCTTTAGTATTGCTGCTCGCCAAAAAGGTGTTACAGGTGAGGTTCTTTTAAGCTTACTTGAACGTCGTTTGGACAATGTTATTTATCGTTTAAAAATGACACTTTCTCGCGGTCAAGCTCGACAACTCGTTGCTCATGGTCACATTAATGTTAATGGCAATCGTGTTAAAACTGCCTCTTTCTTGGTTAAAGAAGGCGACGTTATAACGCTGGCAGATAGAACATTAAAGAGCCAAGCTCTTCTTGATAATGTTGTTGATAAGCGCTTGAATATGGGAATTCGTGTTCCAGAATGGTTGGAATTGCAGAAGAAAGATCGCAAGGGAATTGTTCTGAGATTGCCTGTTCGTACTGATGTAACGGTACCTATTGAAGAGCATTTGATTGTTGAATTATATTCCAAGTAGAAGTAGAGAGTACGGGCACATAAAGCGGTTATTGTTGTAAAGGAATGTGTACATGCAGAACAGAAAGTATCAGCCATTAACGCTTCCAAAGCTAGATTGGAACAAGAAGATTTCTTCCCCAGTCTCTGGTGAATTGGTCGTTCAGCCTTTAGAGCCTGGCTTTGGCATAACATTAGGCAACGCGTTGAGAAGAGTTATTCTTGCCTCAATCGAAGGATCTGCCGTAACGTCAGTTATTATTAAAGGTGTGAATAATGAATTTTCAACACTTAAAGGCGTTATAGAAGATGTTTTGCAAATTGTGTTAAACATTAAAGAAGTGGTTGTCAAAAACACTACTGGCAAACCAGGCAAGATGTATTTAAGTGTTAAGCGCGAAGGTGCCGTAAAAGTCCAAGATATTAAGGCTGATGAACATTTGGAATTGATTAACGGTGATCATGTTCTTGCGCATTTGGCTGCAGATGGAGAGCTTGAAATTGAGTTCTTTGTTGAATCTGGACGCGGTTATGTTCCTGCTCAATGGCCAAAGGGCGTTTCTTTGCAGGCAGATGAACGAATTTATCTTGACGCTTTGTTTTCTCCAATTAAGCGTGTTGAATATCATGTTGAAAAAACGCGTGTTGGCCAAGACATTGATTATGACAAGCTTATAATGAAAATTGAAACCAACGGAGCTGTTCATCCGCAAGATGTAGTGCATTATGGCACCTCTGTTTTGCGTACACAGTTTGAGCATTTCTTGGGAGCAACTGAAATCCCATTCAATGAAATATCTCAACAATCTGAAGAAAGTGTTCAAGTTGCAGGACATACTGATTCCGAAGGCCCAACAAGAGGCTTGCCGGTTGATTTATTCTTGAAACCAATTGATGAACTTGAGTTTTCTGTTCGTGCTCATAATTGCTTAATTGGTGCTGGTATTAAGCGCGTTATTGATTTGGTTAACTTGACCGATGATGATGTGCTTAAAATTAAGAACTTTGGTCGTAAATCATTAAGAGAAGTTAAAGAAATTCTTTCTGCATTTGGTTTGCATCTTGGTATGAATGTTAAAGAACTTGATTTAAAGAAAGCTATCAAACAGCAGGAAGGGAGCAATAAATCATGAATCATCAAAATGGCCGTCAAAAATTAAATCTTAAACAAGGTCATCGCAAAGCCTTGTTGCGCAACCAAGTTATTCATCTGATTAAGTATGGTTGCTTGCAAACAACCAAGACGCGTATTAAAGAAGTACAACGTCTTGCTGAGCGTATTGTTACTATCTCTCGTACGGGATATGACTTTAATACCATCCGCCGCGTAAAGCAGCTTTTGCCTTATGACAGCGATGCAGTAGTTAAGCTGATTAAAGAAATTGCTCCAAAATATGTTGGAAGACCAGGTGGTTACACCCGTGTTATTCCTCTTGGTATTAGAGCAAGTGATACGGCAACTATCGCTCGTCTTGAGTGGGTATAGTTTCGATTATCAAACATAGGTAATTGACTTAAAAGAGATTTTACGTCTTTTTTAGTAAAAGTAAAAAAAGGGCATCACTGATAAAGTGGTGCCCTTTTTCATTAAAAGATATTTTTTATTGCCTTATTAAAATTTTTTATAGTACACCTAAAAGAAGTTAAAATTTTGTGCTTTGAAAAAAGGAAACAAGATGGCCAAAATTTCTTCTTCTGCCAAAGTTGCTATTGTTGGAGCTGGTCGTGTGGGCAGTACTGCCGCTTATGCTTTAATGCTTGGTGGTACCATTTCGTCAATTGCCTTGATTGATTCTAACAAAGAACGGGCAGAAGGTGAGGCTCTTGATCTTAATCATTGCATGCAATTTACCCGTGTAACCACTATAATGGCCGGCGATTCATTTGAATTGGTTGCAGGAGCAGATGTTGTAGTACTTACCGCTGGAGCAGCTCAACTTGTTGGGCAGTCTCGCAGTGATCTTTTAGCTGTCAACGCAGCTATTTTCAAACACATTATTCCTCAAATTGTTCGTCATAATAAAGAATGTATTTTATTGGTTGTCACCAACCCTCTGGATGTTATGACTTATTTGACGTGGAAGCTTTCTGGTTTCTCGTCATGCCAAGTTTTTGGGACCGGGACGGTTTTAGATTCTGCTCGGTTGCGATATCTTTTGGGTGAACATTTTCAAGTTAGTCCAAAAGATGTAACTGCTTATGCCTTGGGAGAGCATGGTGATGCTTCGTTTGTTTGGTGGAGTGGGGCAACTATTGGTGGTATTCCGCTTACAGCTTTTACGCGTTATGACAAAAAAATTATGGATGATATTGCTGAAAAAACTCGACGGGCAGCAGAGCAGATTATTGCAAAAAAGGGCTCAACTTTTTATGCCATTGGCTTGGTGATTGCAAAAATTGTTCAAGCAATCATTTTAAACCAACCAAGAGTTTTGAGCGTTTCGGCAGTGGTACATAATGCCCTTGCCCAGGATGTTTGTTTTAGTTTGCCAACTATAGTGAGACGTGGTGGGATTTGCGAAATGTTACCTGTTACGCTTAATCAAGATGAGCAAAATAAGTTGGCGGCGTCTGTTTTGACAATAAAAAATGAAATAGAAAAAGGAATGTCATACATTTAATTTGAATAATTGACATCTTGTGTGATAATTTTTTTTAATTTCTTTACAAACGAGAATGGCCTGACTAGAATCAACTCAAGATTATGAGCATATTTATGAGCAATTATTATTGCTGGTAAAGGAAAATGCTTGTATTTATACGAAGACTTTTAAGTTTTCAAGGGAGAGTAAAGGATGAAGAAGAGGTTAATTTTTGTGCCCATTTATTTGGGCATTTTCTTTTCGATAATTGCGGTAAATCTTGGTGCGCAAGTCACCTTTGGTAGTAAACAGTCTGCCTTTAACATTGCTACTGGTGCGCGGTTGAATGTTGGGTCGTCAAATCTTAGTGTTGATGGAACAATTCGCGAAGAGACATCTTCTTCAATTAGCGGGAACACCTTTACTTTTAATGATGGAATATTGGATGTTGGCGGAGTTGAGCTTGCCGTCAATGCAACGTTTGATCCAACAGCTGGTGATACTATTAATTTGAATGGTGGCGACCGTGTGCGTGTGGAGCCTGGTACGGTGCTCAAAACGGTAGCAGTAAGTGGCGCTGGTAACGTTTTGGAGGGACAGCCAACGTTTAGTAGCGCTATTTCGCTTGCAGGAGTTGGCACTGATTTAACAGTTGCCTTGCAGAATACCCTTAACGTTGATATTAATTTAAATGGCGGCACGTTGATTTTGGGTGATAACTTAGCGCTTAATTCCGATGTGAAAATTAATGGGCCAGGCATTGTTATGACCAATGGCCGACGTTTAGATTTTGGTAGTTTTTATTCCACGCCATGGTCAACTGCTTTAACATTTCTTAATTCAACCGGCTTGTTTTTGCATGGTACTATTCAAGTAGCTGCTGTTTGGACCTTTTCCGGTACCAATCTTTTAAATGGTAATGGATCAATTTTTGAATTCGGTCCGGGTGGTCAAATAAGCATTGGCGCGGGTAACGAATTATTTGTAAATGATATTTATATCAAAAATATTGGGACGGGTGATTTTGCTTTTGGTAGCGCAACAAGTAAGCTGCATTTTAACAACGCCATACTTGATATTGATACCAACTTAACTACCAATGTGGGCAATGTGGTTATTGATGGGCATACAACGTTTGTTTTACGAGATAAAAAATGGACATTTAACGGTACGGGCAAGCTGAGTATTTTTGACAGCTTGTGGCTTGACGTTTGCAGTTTTACTTTGTTGCCAATGATGCCACCAGCCGGCAATGTTTTTGCACCGCTGGCTATTTTTGATGGTGATGGTGATTTGAATAAACCTAATGTTCAAAGTAATATTGTTGCTGGCAATCTTGAAATTTCTGGCAACGGCAACATTAAAGAAGTAGCAGATCGCTCGCTGGTTGGTTTGTCTGATGCAGCAGAAGAGCTTTTGAGCGGTGATGTTGATATGGACGTGACGTTAGATGGTAACGTTGAAGTTCCTGCTGACATGCCCATTGTTATTACCGGTGATGTGACGATTGATGGTCAAGGTTGTGCTATTATTTTTTGTAATACTTCAAACCCTCAATTTATTGTTAAGCCAGGAAAAACAGTAAAATTGCAAAATATTACCTTAGAGCGTATTAATGCTAATACATTCCTATTGGGTGATAATTCTAAGATTGTTATCGGCGATGATGTTAATTGGGAGCTTATTGAAGACGTTACGTTAAGCAACGGGCTTATTGATGTTCTTGCCAATAAAATGTGGCATGTTACTGGCATTGGCGGTCAAAGAAAGTTAATCCTCAGTCCTGCTTCTCCAGGAACTACCGAATTGGTTCATTTAGGTAGAAGGGCGTCGCTGGTGCTCAAGAGTATTGAGTTGCAAGGTCTTGAGTTTATGACCTTTGAAGCAAGTTCTTCAATTTCTATGATTGGCGAATCGGCAGTTGGCATACGCGAAGATTCTGCCATGAATTTTGATATCGAAGGTACCTTTAACTCGATTATTTTACTGACAGATGGTGTGACGTTGTCTGGTACCATTGCATTTTTGGGTAATGCACTTAAAAATATGCTAACGATCAAATTTTCATTAAGCACGCCAGTTGAAGACAAAGTTGGTGTAGCGCCTGGTAATCCATTATTAATTTTGGCGGGTGACCCGGGGCTTTATTTAACCAGTGATGATTATTTAGCTATTTTGAATTTAGATGACAATACCATTTCAATTCAAAATAATAATACTAATGCATTCATTGTTGATCAAAATTCAGTATTGGCAGGTAACCGTCTTGAAGTGCTTACCAATCCAATAAAAAAAAGTTCGTTATTGTTTACTTTAAAAGTTACTGAGATCACTGGCCAAGGTATTGATGCTTCTTTTGCCAGAAGTTTACGACCAGCAGTGCCGCGCAAAAAAATGCCAAAGAGTGCCTTTGTACAAAAACGAGCACGTGAACGCGCGTTGAAAAAAGAGCGTGAACAAGCAAAACCGCCAGTTTTGGCAAATAAACCAAAAGCTATGGCTCGTCCGATTGCCAAGCCTGGTCGCCGCAAAAAACAAACAAGAGATTTATATGGTTTAGATGTGTTTGAGAGCAGGGCGCTTGATCTGCCCCCAGGCGACAATGACAGTGAACGCTATGACATTCAGTATGAAGATACTCGTGTTGATTTGGCTGTGCCACTGCAAGGTAGCATTAGTTTAAATAACGCGATATTGGCAAACTTCTTTAACCTGCCTTCACTTACTGATTCTACCGACTTGCCATTTAATCTTGTTTTAAAAGGTAATTCAACGGTAATTCAACGAGATGATCAAGAAGTATCTCTCAAAGAAGGTACGCATATTATTAACGTTATTGGCAGAAATAACGAGATCCAAATTACTAACACTTTCAGAGTTGGTAAGAATACGCTGTTCTTTGATGAAGACGCTTCTTTAAAATTCTTTATCAACCAAAACCAAACCGTTATTTTTGAACAAGATGTTCAGATTGATATTGAAAACAACTCGGTTCTTGAGTTTTGTGGCGGCGGTACCGTTCAACTCTCTGATGGCGTGATTATTAACTTAAATGGCCAGCGTGCCGTTGTGCTGCCTACCACTAACTGCCCAGACCCGGTAACTCCTGAAGTTGCTTCACGTGCTTACATATTGTTGAGCGAAGATGTTATTGTTACCTTTGCGAATAATAGCGATGTCTTGCTGCGTAACAAAAAAGCAAATAACAAAGCTAAAGCAGCAAGTAACGTGCGCCGTGGCAGAATGGCATTGCGCTCTCCAAGTATTTCTACCCACATTCAAGGGATTGGTGAGATTCAAGTTGACAATTCTTGCTTGTGCCCAGACTTTGGTGGATTTTTGCACGTAGCGGCTGATCCTTTAAATGATATCACTTTCAAAGTTGTTGGTTCTGGCGAGTTGAAAGTTAAAGGAAATTCTGGTTTCTCAATTGGCAAGGGCTGCTCTTCGTTGACATTTGATCGCGATGGCAAGCTGACAGTGATTGATGGTTCGTTTGAAATAAACAGTGATAATAAAGAACCGCAACGTGGCTGTGTTGATAAATTATGGTTCTGTTCAGGCACAACACTTTATGTTGCTGAAAATGGCTTACTAGTACTTGGCCAAAATGAAGTACAAGGCCAATACCAACTTATTGAAAAAGAGTTTAATTTTAAGTTTCAGCCAATTCATATAATTGGCGATGGCTTTGTTGAATTTGTAGGTAGAGATACTGCTCCGCAACGAAACTTTATTGGCAAGTTACAAGTTCCTCCTTTCAATGCTTTTGTCGATGAGCATATGACATTTGATAAGTTAGCAGGTTTCTTAACGCAAACAGTTCAAGGTCTTCAGTTTTCAACGGTGTATGTTGATCAAGATGGTAATACATTTGTGAGAATAACCAAAACAGGCATTAGTGTGTTGCTCAAAGAAGGAGATCGAATTGTTGGCGATGAAAAGCGTACTATTAATAATAAAATAAAGGTGGTAGTAACGGGTCGAGATAAGGCAAATAAAGTGTTTGTCATCGACGAAGATGGTAATCGTTCTTAATTAAAAAAGGGGAAGATGATTATGAAGAGAAGTATAGTATTTTTGTTGTCTTTAGGATTGCTTGTTGGCAATGCGCCGGTGCATGCCAACAGCCATGACAAAAATGAAACGCGTGAGCAAAAGCGCTTGCGTGAAGAAGCTCGCCGCAAACAAGCAGACATGGAAAAGAAAGCCAAAGCTGAAAAGAAAAAGCAAGAAAGTGCACGCAAGAAGCAAGAGCGTGATGCTGCTAATGAGCGTAAGCGCATCGAGCGTGAAGCCCGTAAACGTGAAAAAAAAGCAAACGCTAAGATGGCAAAAGAAAAAGATAAATTGAACGCTGACCGCAAGCATCAGATGAAGCATGAACGTGAGCAAGCTGACAAAAACCACCGCGAGGCGTATCGCGAAGCGCAAAAACGTATGGCAGCTCAATGGAAAGAAATTCGCCATAAAGAAGTAATGCAAGAATATCAAGATGGCAAATATGCTGATTTGTACAAACAACCAGCATGGCCAACGTATGCAACGTACGTAAAACATAAGCATCTTTTCAATATTGGCGGTTCATATCGCTATGAAAGTGATGCGTATGATGCTGACGGTAACAACCGCGACATTACCATTTTGCCTTTCGGGCAAGAGCCAGTTTTGGTTAAAGATGTGTTGTTGGTGAGTAAGTTAGCGCAAGAAGGGCTCGTGACTCAATCAAACTATATTAACGCAGGTAGTAATGCTTATTTATCACAACTTGCAGATACGCCGATTGTTTTCCTTGGTGAGTCTGAAGAGTGGCGAGTTAATCTTGATCTTGCTCGCTTTATCTGGAAGCGTAACATAGCAGTTGGTATGCAAATGCCGGTTGTCTACCAAAAGCATCGTTTGCATGCTAAATTAGGGCTGAATCAAACTCAATTAATCAATACATTAGGAGCTAACCCTACAACTTCTCCAGATGAAGCATTCGATGCGCATTATGGTCAGGATGGCAAAAAATTCATTACCGATATTTTTGATGCCAAAGGCGTAAGCCAACTTGGTGGTAGCGCTGGTGGTTTGGGTGACATAACCTTCTTTACCCACGTGTATCTCGACAACATCTACGTTGACAAACTTATGACCGGTTTGCGTTTGGTAATACCAACAGCTGGCCGTCAAGCGCAAAACCAATTGTGGGGTCCTGAACTTGGTAATGGTGGCTTCTTGGAACTTGGCTGGTTTATTAATACCGTCTATTCATACAAGAGCTACTTTAACCCACATTTCTTCTCACAAATTTCTGGTACCTTGCTTGAAGCACGTGTGAAACGCAGAATTCCAAGAAAATTGAGTGCAAATAACAATACAGGTGGCGCGGCGACACTTCTTACGTTGAGCAATAACGATGCTCTCGGCGATGTCTTTGTATTTGGCGAACGCGTTGAATTGGCAAATGGCAATAAAATTGACGGTAGATACGACTCAACACACCGTGGCTTGGCCGACAGAGTAGCAGACTTCAAGTTGCGCAAAGGTTTTGAATCCAGCTTTAGAGTTGGTAATATTTTTGAAAAATTTGTAGTGCGTCGCGCATTTATGGACGTGTACTATGAAGGATATTGTAAGTGGGAAGATGACTTTAGCGACCTTGACCAAGATGTTTGGTTGACTGACGTTATTGAAGAAAACACTCAACAAGTTGCTCATAAAGTGGGCCTTGAGCTTAACTATCAATTTGATTGTGGCTCACGTTTGAAGGCTGGCATGGAATATGTATTTGCTGGTACTAATACACCAAAAGCATTTACAGCCACGCTGAATTTAAATTATTCATTCTAACAAATTAAGAAGGCTGCTCGTTTGAGTAGGCAGGCAGCCTTCTTTTTATTAAAAAAATGGCGAAACAAAAAATCGATGAATATACCAAGTAGGTCGATTTTGGGAGAAAAAGCCCCTGTTTCGTCTTTTCTTATTTTTACAGCTGTTTTTTGGGGAGAGGAGGAGATCTTATTTTTTTAAGGTCTTAGGGAATTATTTTTGATCATCCGAGACGAGCTTGATTAAAAATTTGAGGATAAGAGAGAGAAAAAGGAGTAGGAGATGAGTAGTTTGCGTTGTAGAAGATTGATTGTTCCTTTTTTGATAGGCTTTTCTTGTTTATCATCAACGGCTTGGGGGACGGGGTTAAAATTTTCTAACCGTTGTTCAACTATTGTGCTTGATCCAGCAACTTCACGCGTTCGTCTTGGTAAGGTTGCCAGCGTTATGGGCTGGTCTGAAAATTCTATTTTGAAGTCTTTTGGGTGCAATGCGCCAACTACGTGGACTGAGTCGTACACGGCGGGTGTTGAGCTTGGTAATGGCCGCAGAAAACCAACTACCAACTTGGTGGATAGCAACAGTAATGCGATTAAGAATTTGAGCTTCACTTCGGGTTCTTTGGCTACAAATAACAGTAACGCAATTGTTAATTTGACAGCGCAAGTTAGAGTTAACAGTAACGCTGCTGCCTATGGTATTAAAAACAACAGTAACGCAATTGTGGCAAAATGCCCACTGATTATGGCAAACAGTAACGCGATTAATTTATTGAAGAGCCAGGTAAGACAAAACAGTAACGCGGCTGTTTATGGTATCAAAAACAACAGTAATGCAATTGTTGCAAAATGCCCACTGATTATGGCCAACAGTAATGCAATTAACTTGTTGAAGAGCCAAGTAAGAACCAACAGTAACGCATATGCCTACAGCACAAAGAACAATAGTAACGCGATTGTATGTTTGACAAAACTGGTAAGAGTTAA
>JAIEPG010000015.1 GCA_019749895.1 Candidatus Babeliales bacterium
ATGATTTACACTATCTGTCTAAGATTCAAACAAATTGTTCAAAGTTTACTGCAGGTAGAGCAGGAAAACAAATATTTATGCCAAAAGATTATTTTTGAACAAAAAAAAGAGGCGCCGTTGCGACGCCCCTTTTTTTATTACGTTAAATTCTTACTCAGCTTTACCTGCTGATTCAAGCGCCTTGATACGGGTATCAAGAGCAAGAATGTTTTGTTGCAATTGTCTATTGCCTGCTGGTACAAATTTACCAACAAGAGGAATTTTACGCGCAATAGCTGCTACTTGGTCCCACGCAAGTGTACCAATAAGAACTGCAAGCAATGTAAGTCCCATGGTAGGAAGATCAAAGCTGGTGCCAAGAAACGAGCAATCAATATTTGCTTCAGAATTTTCAATCTCTGTTGTCAACATGGTTACTAAATCTTGCTCAGAAATACCTTCTTGATGGGCAGCTTGAATAAACTGTTGCACCAAAACTTCTTGTTGCTCACCAGAAATTTGTTGTGCTTGAACATTTGCACTGAAAACTAACACAAACGCAAATGCCATAGAATTACGCACGATACGCTTAAACATACGACTCTCCTTCAAAAAAACTACTCGGACCCTCTGACTTCTCTCCTTAAGCAACTTCCTGGTCTTTCAAAAGACTCAAAAAAATTGCCACCCTGGCAAAGATAGTAAATTTTTTTTGAACTAGCAACTCTTTTTATTCTAAAAAAAATAACAGCTGTTTATTGCTTACAATTTCATCAAAGCTTCGATTTCATCAATAGTTTTTGGCAACGCAGCACTTAAACACTCAGCACCATTGGCACACATAACATAGTCATCTTCAATCCGCACGCCCAAAGATTCTGCCGCAATATAAATGCCCGGCTCAATGGTAAACACATCACCAACTTCAAGCGAACGGGCATAGTCGCCAACGTCGTGCACATCAAGCCCCAAGTAGTGACCAAGACCGTGCGGAAAGTAGTCGGCAAAACCAGCAGCGCGCAAAAACTCTACGGCCAAATAATGCAATGACTGCTCTTTCTTTTGAGCATTCCGTAAAAACATGCCTGGCTTTGCAAGCTTTGCAATATGCTCTTGCGTGTCCAACACCGCTTGATAAACCTCACGTTGCCGCGGCGTAAAAACACCCCCAACTGGATACGTACGCGTTAAATCGGCCGCATAATGACCATATTCAGCGCCAATATCTACCACCACCAAATCATTCATTTCAAGCTGCCTGCTACTGGCAGTATAATGCAACACCGTTGAGTTTTTGCCACTAGCCACAATGCTGGGAAATGATGAGCGCGATGCACCCTGCTCAATAAACGTATGCTCAATAATTGCCTGAATCTGATATTCAAAAACGCCCGGCTTCATCATTTTGAGAGCGTTATACTGCGCCTGCTCGGTAATGGCAACGGCTTTAGTAAGCATACTCAGCTCATGATCGTCTTTAATGCGGCGCATGTGGTGCAAAACCGGCGAGACATCTTGTACGCGCTCTTTCAATTGAGGCATATGCTGCAACCACTGCTCAACAAGCTTGATCTGTTCAAAATAAGGAGCATTAGTGTCGAGCACCGTAAATAGTGTTGCATCACTACCAACATACTCTTTTAAATCTTTTAACAAGTGCTGATAAGAAGCAGAATCGAAAAACGGCGAATATGAATAGCCACGCACCGGCTCACTCAAATGACAAATGCTATCAACGCCAATGTGCTCGGGACTTGTTGATGTGTCTACATAAACCTCTACCCATTTTTTACGCTCGTTACCAAAGTTTGGCAGATACAAAACCTCACGACCATCAAGATAGACACACAAAACTGCAGCAGGCTCATGAAGACCGGTCAAATAAAAAAATGAGCTTTCTTGACGAAAGCGATGCCGCTCCTGCTCAAAACCAGCGGGCAAAATAAAAACACCCTTGGTAAGTTCTGGGTACTGTTGCTTGATAAACTCACGTAAATTTTTTCGGCGATTTTTAAAACGGGCATAGTCATGCGTAAGCATAGTTTACTATCCTTTTAAAGCGGTCTTTTATGAATTAATAACGTACTTATTTAGGAAGTTTAGGACGTTTGAATTTTTTAGCAAATGAACCAAGCGAATCAAGGCGCAAAGAAAAAATTAGCGCTCGCTCGCTTTTATCAATCCCAATTTCACGATATTTTTTCTCTTCATAACCCA
This sequence comes from Candidatus Babeliales bacterium, assembly GCA_019749895.1. Lineage (NCBI taxonomy): Bacteria > Candidatus Babeliae > Candidatus Babeliales > Candidatus Babeliales bacterium. Next base: position 2,197 of record JAIEPG010000015.1, read on the forward strand.
AATAAAAGCCCCAACAATGCCCTTCATATTCTAACCGAACTTTATGCAACAACGGCTTTATTTGAGCCAACCCAAAAAAGTGCTCACCCTTTTCTGCATAAAACTGACCGTCATAATGAAGTGAAAATTGCTTACTCAAGGGCATTGAGCCATTGAACAAGAGAAAGTGCGGGGTATTTGCCAGCAAACCCCACGTTTGCTGAGCATCTCGTGCTTGGTACAAGTAACCAGCCCCCAAACTTACTCGCTCAGCAATAAATTCATTCAAGAAATAAGAATGCAGAAGCTTACCTGCGTTAATGTCCCACTCTTGCACCACGCTAGATTGCAAAAAACGATGCTGCAAGCTAGCAGAATAACGAAATGGCAGCACATGACTCTTGCTCACACCCCGCTTGAGCGGAAATATATCACGCTGATTATTAAAGTCGTACCCCTGGGTTACTTCAATATCAAGACTCACATCATTGAGCATCATGGCAGTACTCAAACCAGCACTGATTTCGTTTTGTGCATAAAACCGATCAAGCCGGTCAATATAAAACCAATGATCTTGGGCAAAACGCGGCACATATTCCCACCGCACCAACGGCTGCACAAAATATTCAGACCGCCACGACTCACTGGTAAAAGCAAGCTCAGGCAATGACCACTCAACCAAACTGGTTGCAAACAATCGCAAAGAACCGCGGGCAAAAAGACGTTTTTCAATAACATTGTTATTCAGATATCGATCTTTTTCTATCAAGCTGCGCACTTGCGCAACTGGCTGCACCGCCAACCGCAACGCATGCCCAGACCACGGCAAGAGAGCCTGCAACCAACCTTGATAATTAAGCCGCACCAGTGTTGCATGATTTAAGGGAACAACGTTTTTTTCAGTTTCAAAAAGCGAATACACAAACAAACGTTCCGACTCTTCTTCTCGGTAATCAATTTGATCAACAAACAAATCATGCCGCCAACTGACAATGCCACCCCAACGAGCATAAGCAGAATTCCAAGAAAAATACGGAAGCTGGGTTATAATAACACGATTTTCAAGCTCTTTTTTGTTAACAAGTGGCTGGGTAACTTTTGGATCACTTTGCTGAGCCGTTTTTACTAACTCATTAAGCATTTCTCGTTCCGTAATTGATAAATCTGCAAACTGCTGTCGCTGAGTTTTGATACGACCGATGCCCATATTTACTATGTCGCTGGGCCATAAAACACGAAAAATCCATGAATTAAAAAACAGATCATCGATATCTTGAATCGTATTAAAAAATTGATACCCAATGCGCTTGTCAGTACCAAAATCAGCGCACAAAAGACTGCTAACATGCGCGTTAAGAGCCGGCACATCAAATGAATGAAAATCTTTACCATCAAGCCAATAACGATGCTGTGTTCCAGAAAAAATTTTACCGCCTTCTTGTTTGTAGGCGTTACGAACTATTGCATAGTGCCCTTTAAAAAGAGCATAACTTTCTGGCGACCGGGCCCAACGAAACTCATCAGTAAAAACTACGCCTTTTTTATCATTCCAATCAATACCAACGGTTGTATCGCAATGCGGACCAAGATACTGATAATATTCTTGCTTAAAACCTATACCATTGTCGTAATCAAAATAAATTTTGGGAATTAAAAAACCTGAATGCGAACGGCCCTGAATAGGAAATGCCATAGTAGGCAGACCAAAAATAGGCACCCCGCCAACTTTAAATAAAACACCAGAAACACGAACAAAATAGTTACTTTTGATAAAAGCCCGCTGCGCAGACAAATGCCAATGATTATGATCAGCATCGCAGGCCGTATAGACCATATTGCTCATGCTCCATTCATTGTCACTCTTTTTTTCTGCCCGCCCAGCCGACAAAAAGCCCTCACGAACATGAATTTTTAAGTTAGTAGCATGACCGGTTTTTTTTGCAAGATCTAACACCAGCTCGTCAGTCAACATTAAAAAGTCATTACTTTCAAATTTGACCGGCGCACCTTTGCTACCGCACGCAGTTACAATAAGATTTTTTTTATCAACATGAACACGGTCGGCCCATAAATGAAATGTTTTGCCAACAAGAGCTTCAACCTGCCCCTCAAAAATAATAATGTCTTGATTGTGAATATGTTGACTCAGACTCTTGATCGTTAAATTTTCGATAGATTCGGCCAGCCGATGAGCAACGGGATAGATTACTGGGGCAAAAAAAAGACCGACCAGAAAAAGAAAAATACTACGTAATTTCAAAACGGCCTTCTACCCGATAACGCTTTGCAAATAGTAATGCGATCCATATATTCCAAGCTAGACCCAGTTGGCACACCACTAGCAAGCTTAGAAACAGTTATTTGCTTATCTTTTATTTTGGAAAAAATATAACTGGCGGTAGCCTCACCTTCTGGCGTAGCATTGGTGGCAAAAATCAGCTCGGTAATTGAGCCATCAAGCCGCTTAATCAAAGGCTCAATAGTAAGATTTTCAGGACCCATACCTTCAAGTGGGCACAGTGAACCGCCCAACACATGGTACAGCCCCTTAAACTCGCCTGCACGCTCAAGCGCATACAAATCGTACCAGGTTTCTACCACACATACCGTTGTTTTTTGCCGTTGTGCAGACGCGCAAATGACGCACAGCTCTTGACCTTCGGTCCAATTAAAGCATATGGTGCACTGCTTGACAACCTCTTTTGCTTCCAAAATAGTACGACACAGCTGATCAACCTGTTCTTGACTGCTATTCAAAAAGTACATAGCAACACGATAGACATTTTTTGAAGCAAGGTACGGCACCTTATTCAGCTGCCGTACCAATTTTTGTAACGTTGGAGAAAGCTCAAACACCGGCTTCCTTTTTTCTTTTTTTTAAAAAACTTATTTCTTATAGATTGTAGTTGGTGCGTAATTATCTTTTTTAACAAAAAGACGACGAAGATAATCTTCACCAATCGTCAAGATGTTATTCATAAACCAATACAACACAACCCCTGCCGGAAATCCCGCAAAAACAACCGTCATAACCAAAGCAGAAAAGCCCATAACTACCCGTTGACGACCATCACCACCAGGAGTAAGGCTTTGTTGCCAAATCATGGAAAGACCCATTAAAACAGGGAGCACATAGAAAGGATCTTTAGCCGACAAGTCAGTAATCCAACCATAAAATGGCGCTTGATACAAATCAAGATAATTACTTAAAACACGATACAAAGAGAACAAAACGGGCAGCTGAAGCAAGATTGGCAAACAACCAATCAGTGGGGCTGCCACCGGCAGATTATGATCTTTGTGATAACGCATAATTTCTTGCTGCAGAAGTTGCGGATTATTTTTTAACTTCACGCGGATGCGCTGAATAAACGGCTGATGCTTTTGATACTCTTCCATCACGCCACGTGAATAAAATGACAACGGCAAGAAAGGCAAACGCAACAAGATGCTTAAAACAACAATAGCCAAGCCATAATTACCTACAAATTTATACACAAAATCAAGCAACTTGAGCATCAACTTACACAACCAAGAAAGCCAACCAAAAGACATAATATCACTCAATTGCTCGTCAACAGCAGCCAAGTGATCATAAACTTTTGGTCCAATGTAAAATGATAAGTTACAGGTTTTAGCTTCAGAAATTTGATAGCCTTCAAGAATTGGCATTACTGCAGATTTGTCGGCAACATTGTAATAAGCTCGTTGTACAAATTTATTGTCATCACTCACCAACATATGCCCAAAATAGCGATCGCTTGCACCAAAAATAACGCGCTTGCCAGCCCAATACCAAGCCAAGCCCTGAACATCATCCAACGATTTAATTTCAAGCGACGCACTGCGCTCATTGAGAATAATTGGCTGTACAACATTATCAGTAAGCTCAGTAACAAATGGTGCCATGAAAAAGAGGCGTGGATTAATTGGCAAGACTTTTCCTTGTGGAACAAAATCTAAAGCCACATCAATCTTATAGCTATCTTTATGCAATGTGTACGTTTTCTTAACCTGCCAGCCAGCATGCTGCGTACCAAACACCACTACTTCTTTATCGTTATCTTGATGACGGTCGATCAATAAATAGTCGTACGGCGTATTTTGCTCAAACGCAAGCAAGAAACAGGAATTATTAAGCATAGAATCTTCAAGAATTTTGTGCTGAGTAAGCGTTTGCAACGGCTTATTGTTCTCTCCTCGATGTTCTTTGAAGGCAATATTTTTAAGTACGCCCCCAAAACTTGAGAACGTAGCAACCACCAAGTCTGTTTCAAGTGTAACCAACAATTCTTGGCTGGTGCTCTTTTGCTCATCAATATTTGGATCAAGTTGCAAAGTTTTATGTAAATTTTCTACTGCAGGCACCCTAATTGCTTGCCCCGCAGCAACTTCTCCTTGTTGGCCTACCGTTACAACACCTTGATCAACTGGTGCCTTATTACCAAAAAAGTAATGAAAACCCCATACCGTTGCACACGAGAGAATAACCGAATAAATAAGCTTTCTGTCCATCGACATCCTTTTTATGCTACTACCAAACAGTAATTTTGATGAAAGTGAGAGTCTATCAAAGAATTGGGGTTGCCGCCAGCTGAACTAAGTATTTTTGGCTAATTTTCTTTTAAGTCAGACAATTTTGCAAAAATTCAAGAATTTCGTACACTGCTAAGTGTGATTAAGTCATGGCCCATTTATGCACAAAAAGGATTGTTCATGGTTGTAAGAAAAGATACCACATTCAGCACTTTGTCAATAATTGCCACATTCTCTCTGTTATTATTTTCTGGTTGTGCCAAACAAAAAGAGGTGGAAGATATGAATGTTGACGAGCTCAAACAACACGCTCTTACCTCAATGAATAGCCAAAAGCACGAAAATGCTATTGAATATTTAGACAAAATTATTGCCAAACACCCAGACCACGAAGACATAGGCAACTTTAAATTACTGCTAGGCGATGCCTACTTTAAAACGGGCGACTACCCCGCAGCAACAAAACTTTATGAACACTTTTCACAATACTACCCATCTGACGCAAAAGCTGAGTACGCCAAGTATCGTTCAATTTTGGCCCAGTTTTATCACACCCTGCGCACCGACTGCGATCAATCGGTCACCAAAGACGTTATTACCGCGTGCAATGATTATTTAGCACAAAGCCGTTACCAAGAGTATCGCAAAGATGTTTTGGATATTCAAAACACCTCTGAACACAAGCTCATTAATAAAGAAGTGTATGTGTACAACTTCTATCTGAAACAGGGCGATACTACACCGCTACCAGAAGAACGTGAAAAATGCTACCGCGCAGCACGTAACCGTCTTGCAAACTTGCAAAAAATGTATGGCGAAAAAAATGAATCTTTACAACCACGCCTTCTTTACTTGGAATGCAAATTGGCGCAACGCGAAAACAAAAAATCAGACATAAAACACTCACTTGAAAAGCTTATTAATGAGCACCCTCAATCACAATTTACACGCATGGCTCAGGCATTGGTAACAAAAAAGAAGTTTATTTTTTAACATTATGATTAAACAAACCAAAGAACTTGGCGACAAAGGTGAAGATTTTACCGCCCAATGGCTAGAAAAGCAGGGCTTTACCATTTGTGCCCGCAACTACCGCAAGCGCTGGGGCGAAATTGATGTTGTTGCCAGCAAGGACGAATTGTTAGTCTTTGTTGAAGTAAAAACACGCAAAGATAAATACTTCCCCATCAGTGAAACGGTTACGTACAGCAAACAAAAAAAGTTAATTCGTACCGCTCATAGCTTTGTGTTAGAACACAACATTCAAGACAAAGTCTTGCGCTTTGATATTGCAGCTCTTACCAGCAATGGAACGCACTACGAAATGACCTATATTCCCAACGCGTTTAACTAAGTCCCGCGCTCGTGCATAACCATTTTTTCAGCAACTTTTTGAAATAATGGTGCACTAATTTGCGATGCCCAAAAACCGGCTTTTTCTGGCTCGCGAATAAATGTTACAATAACACGCCGGTAATCGTCTTTTTCAATGATCCCAGAAAAGGTATAAATGTGATTAGTCAGGGAATATTCACCATTTTTTACTAACCGCGCGGTCCCCGTTTTTCCCATCACCAAATACCCAGGAACTTGATAATTTTTGCCAACCGCTGCCAATATCTGCTTAATTTTTTCAATCGAGTCAGGGCGGTACAACTTACGCTCTTTTTCTGCTGCCGAGAGTTCTCGTTGAACCAGCGTAGGCCTTACCTGATACCCACCGTTGGCAATTGTAGAAATAGCCATACCCAGCTGCAACAAATTTGCCATAATTTCATAACCAAAAGACATCACAATTAATGATGAAGCCGACCAATTTTTTGGATGGTTCACAAACCCCTCACGCTCACCAGGAAAAGCAATACCAGTCTTTTTACCAAATCCAAATCCTACCAAATGCTTATAAAATGATGCCCCCACACGCTGCATAATTTTGGCAATACCAACGTTACTCGAATGAGTAATAACATCGTGAAACGGCAATACTTCTTTATACTTCCAGTTTTCAACACGAAAGCCATTAACGTAGGCAATCTTACCCTGACAATCAACCGGTTCATCAAACTCAACAACCCCATCTTCAAGGGCTGCCAGTCCTGCAAAGATCTTAAAGACCGAGCCCAGCTCATAACACTCAGTCACAATACTATTTTTGGTAATATCAAGAGAATCAGGCGGACAATGCGGATCAAATGCCGGATAGTTTGCCATAGTCAAAATTTCGCCCGTGTCTGGATCCATAATCAACACTGATCCCGCCTGTGCATTATAGCGATTTACCGTTGCTTCAAGCTCTTGGTAAGCCAAAAATTGGAGCGTAGCATCAAGTGTCAACATTACGGGCGATCCGGCATATCCCTGCTGCTGAACCGTTTTTTCAAAATACAACTGCGAGCAGCGAGCCTCTTTGGAAAGACTCACTACCGTTGAGGCACCCTTAAGCGTTTTATCATACACCAACTCCAGCCCAGCAATACCACGACCGTCAATATCGGTAAATCCAACAACATGGCCCAACTCTTTATGCGGATAAAACCGCTGAGGTTCGTTAATAAATTGAATATCGTCGATATCATATTTTTTTGTCAGTTCCTTAAAAGCCACCAAGCGTTGATCATGTAATTTACGATCCACCCACAAAAACTGCCGTTGAGGGTGCTGCACCATGCGTTGATACACACTTGGATAACATTCTTTGAGAAAGAGCTTTGTTTTTGCTGCATTTTTGAGTTGATGAGGCAATACAAACGCTGAAGGCACTTCTTGGTTAATAGCCAACAACCTGCCGCGACGATCTAAAAATTCACCCCGCACAGGATTAATGGTAACGTCGACTTGATATTGATGCTGCGCTAAATGCTTAAAAAAGTTCTTTTGCCTGATTTGCAAAAGAAAAAGTCGAATAATAACCACAACAAACAGCAGCGTAAAAGCACAAAAAACCGCCACCACTCGAAATTTATAATCTTTTTTTAACATACCAACCTCTTGGCAGCATAGCCCGTTACCGTTACCACCTTACTCAACGAGCTTGCCTGCATCCCATAAACATGCAACGCCCACTGCCGTGTCTCATGATACGATTTAAGATTTTCACGCTGTACCAACAGATCATTGATTTTTTTTGAAAGCTGCTGCTGCTGATGCTCAAGCCGCTGCCAAGCATAGTTCAACCGCACTATTTGATTATGTTGATAAATACGTGTGAAAACAAACAGCAAGCCAGACGCAACCACCACTTTAAAAAAAGCTAACCGAACCATGAGCCCATCTCCTCTTATTTCACATCCTTATTCAAGCAGCTTATCGCTCTTGTCGACTATTTTTCCAGGTTATTGTAAAAATAATCCCATTTTTGTATGGTTTGGTTATTCAAAGCGTGCGGCGAAGGCCTATGAATAATAAAAGGAGTTACTGTTTATGGTCAAAATAATTTGTGCTGCCATGATGATAACGATGTTTTC
>JAIEPG010000016.1 GCA_019749895.1 Candidatus Babeliales bacterium
TGGCGCACGTGCTCAACAAATTGCAAAACTTTTGCTGCAAAATTTTTTCCCGCTTGTTCGGGTGCAACAACACAATCGCGTTCTGCCAACTCAAAAGTGGTGGTGGTGGCAAGGCCTGAAAGGCCAACTGAAAGACTGCTTTTGGCGGGCAGCATGAGCGCTTCGTCGCGCTTGCCCCAGTATTTGATCAGCGCGATATTTGCGTTGGTAGTAATGGTAATTTTTGGTGTTTTCATGTGATTGATTGGTGTTTTTGTGCTTCTCGAATTGCATTATTTGCTTGCACAAAAGCATTGCCAATTTTTAGGACCAGCACTTTTATTTCATCCAAATTTTCGAAAAATGCGTGGCGCTGTTTTGGCATAGTTTTGTCTGGGCTTTGATTATATTTTTGCCAAAACTTTTTAACAGTGGGTAAGATTTTGTTAAGTGCGCACAGAGCAGCAAAAAAATCGTTAGTCCAGAGTTCTTTATTGCTTGGGTCTTGCATGTGTGGGTGTGCTAGCGTGTTGTACATTTGGTAGCGCTGATGAGCTATCTGATAATCTTCTTGGCTAAAAATGTGGTCATTGGCAAGGTGGTGGAAGAGGAGCATGATCAGATCATTGACCTCTTTGATTGAGCAGCACATAAAATGGAAGCGTACAATTTTTGCAACGGCTTCAAGTATTGGCGTTTTGTAGGTTGCCTGCTCTAAAATGTTTGGGTTGCTACTTGCTGCGCTGTGCAGTGCTGGAGCTTTAAATAAAAATAATAAAAAAACTAAAAAAATTTTTTTCATGATGGCTCCTATTTTGCAAATTTTTCCTGCATTAATTCGTTTATGGCGGTTTCATAACCGGTAAGAATGGTTGTGGCGGTGTTTATGATTTTTGTTGTAACTTTTTGTAGCCAGGTTTTTTCTTCTTTTTGAATAGATTGTGCGTTTTTTATTCTTTTTTTAAGTGTCACAAAAATACTTTTAATGTTTGAGAGTGCGTCAAAGAAATCTTCGGTACTTTTTTGGTTAAATCGCATGACGCTTTTCTGGCTCAGTTCTGGTAATGCATTGAACTCATCGTAGGAAAAGCTTGGGCCTATGCTTATTTTTGGTAGTAACTTTGCAGGCATTTCTTCGGTTTCAATAAAATATTTGATGAGATTAACGAGATTTTCAAATTCGATGTGTGAGAGGCATTGGTTATGAAAATTGATTATAGTGGCAGTGCTTTTAAGAATGAGTGTTTTACAATCGGATGTTTGCTGCTCGCAAGGGCTTGCGGCGCTGTGTAGTGCTGGTGTTGCAAGAGAGAGGCTCAGAGAGAGAAATAAAAAAATAGAGCGCATTGGTGTTGATCTCCGTGGTTTTTGACTGTTTTTAGTGTGTTTTTATTGGGTATTCTTGGTTAATTAGCGTTGAGATGCGTTTAACCAACTTGGTAAGTTCTTCTAGGTTTTTGAGCATTTCATCTCCACAAATTCGGCCGCGAGATGTCTTTTGGGCGTGTGCATTAATGTCTGGAAGAATGTCTTTCAATTTTTGAAAGCCGATTTGGAATTCTTTGGCCCATTTTTGTTTGTCTTCATTTTTTTGTAGGTAGGGATCCGCTTTTGAGCACATATCATAGCGTTGGTAGGCTTGGCTGTAATCTGCTTGGGTTATGCTTGAGTCATGGCCCAAATGACTATAAAGTTTGATAACGAAGGTTTTGAGTGCTTTTTTTAGTTCTATAAGTTGTTCTCCTGCCCCTTCGTTGGGTAGGCATAAAAAAGTGAATCGTACAATTTTTGCAATGCTATCAAGCATTGGTTGTTTGTACACAGGCTCTTGTACGGGAGCTGCTGGGTGCAGTGTTGGCAAGAAAAGAGAAAAACTTAAGAAGAGAAAAAAATACTTATGCATCGTCTTCCTTAAATTCCTGGTTAATTATTTCGTCGGCTGCTGTAAACAGCTCTCTTATTTCTGTTAGGTTGGTTAATGTTGTTTCTCGTGCAAAAAGTAAGTGTGCTTGAGGTACATAAAGATGCTCTTTGATAGCACTTAATGTTTCTTTGAATGTAATGAGTACTCGGTAAAAATCACGGGCCCAACGTTCTACATCTGGTAAGCATTGGGCGTAAGGATCTACATCCAAGAAAACGTCGCGTGTTATGCATGCTTTTTTGTACTCCTCAAGGCTGATTGTAGGGTCGAAGGCAAGGTGATCATAAAGTTTTACAATCAACGTTTCAAGTACTTCTTTGATCTTGGCAAGTTCTTTGTCAGGAGTTAGGCACAAAAAGGTAAATCGTACGACTTTTGCTACGTCTTGCAGGAGCTGCTCTTTGTAGGTAGCTTCAACTCTCTCTGGCGCAGCGGTAGCTGCAATCAAGACAAGAAACAAAAAAAGATAGCGCATGAGTGGCGATCTCCGTATTTTTTGCTGCTTTTAGCGTACTTTAATTTGTTTTGTTAAGCTGATACCCGTTGTGAGTATTTTTTTAAAATTGAAGTTAGTATACGGCATGATTATGAACTTTGAACATATTTATTCAATTTTATAAGATTCGAGCATTTTCTCCTTGACCCTGACATGATGTCATACTTTATCCTTGGTTTTAGAAGGGAACAATGATGGCACAATGGCGCATTAAAGAAATGAGCGATTTGACCAAAATATCGGTCCGCATGTTGCGGTACTATGATAAAACTGGTTTGCTCAAACCGTCGGTACGCTCGGCAAACGGGTACCGCTGGTACACTGAACAGGACCTGGCAACGTTGCAGCAAATATTAGCACTCAAGTTTTTTGGTTTTAACTTGAGCCAGATAAAAACCATGTTGCAACACAAGCTGGGTATTCGTGAGCATCTACAAGCACAGCGCTTCATGCTTCATGAGCAAATTGAGCAGCTTACGCAGTCTCAAGAAGCGTTGAATGTGGTTCTTAAGCGTCTTGGGTCGTCAGGCACTCCCGATTGGAATGATTTAATTTCACTAATCGAAAGGTATCGTATGGCAGAAGATGTTAAAAAAACATGGTTCGGTAAGAATCTTGATAAAGCGCAACTTGCCGAGTGGCTGGAAATTCGCTCGCAACATCCCAAAGAATATGAGAAATGGGAAGAGCTCATTGCACAAGTTAACGACATGAAGTTTGGGGCACCAGAAAGCGCGCAAGCACAACGCATGCTTGAGCAGATGCTGACAATTACCAAAACAATCAAAGACACCTTTGCCCAACAACGTAAGTTGAATGCCGGTATTTTGCGCAGTGTTCGTGCTGGTAAAATTTCAAGCATGCCGCTTACGCCAGAAGCTCAGCAGTGGTTTAGCAAGGCATCTTTGATTTTTTGGCTTGGTCGTTGGAATAGTTTATATCAAGAGATTTTAAAAAATCTTAAAGCTGATCCAGCGGGAGCTGAGGGTAAAAAAGTTGCACAAGAATGGCGCAATCTTATTACCGAACAGCTTGTTGGTACCTCGCCAGATTTGGTTATAGGAACCATGTTGTGGCAAGATATGGCACGGCAAAAGAGTGAGTTGGAAGAGCAAAAAACACTATCAACCGCTCAGGATATGGTTAAGAAGATTCATGTTGAATTGTTCTTTAACCCTGAAGCATTGAGTTGGATTGAAGTGGCGCTCAATTCGCATTAATAGCTTGTAGAAGCGAGGGCTGGTCGGTTAGCGGCTGGCCCTTTTTTAACGTTTAATTTTTGGTGGGGCTTTCATGATTGATTGGATAAATATTCTTGTTATTGGCATCAGCGTTATTGTTGTTGGTTGCCTGGTTGGCTATGCCGTTGTTGCGGTAAAGCGACGTTCTACGTCTGGGCTGCTTGTTGGGCTTGGGGCGGCCATGATGGTTATTTTGGGCTTTTTAAAAAAAGATGCACCGAAAAATAAGCATGAGATTTCGCAAGTTGATCGATCGAAAAAACTGCCAAAAAAGTACTAAAATGGCATAATTTTGTGCAAAAAAAGCCAAAAGGTTTCTTTTGGTTGCGAATGGTTGCAAAAAGTTTTTTTTCATGATAAGATGGAAATAGAAGTATGATTCATAAATAAAGGAGAAAAGCTATGGCAACAGCAGTAAAATTGTCAGAAAGTATTGTTTCCGAAGCCAAAACAATTTCAAAGGCTCTGAATCGTTCGCTTGCTGGTCAGATTGAGCACTGGGCAAAGATTGGCAAGATTGCCGAAGAGAATCCTGACTTAACTTACGAGTTTATTAAAAATATTCTCATAGCTCAGCAAGAGGCAAAATCAGAAAATTTAGAGCCATATCTTTTTGACAAAAAATAATGATTAGTGTTGTACAAACGCCAACGTTTTCTAGGCAAATAAAAAAATTACACAAGAATCAAAAAAAAGATTTGGATCAAGCCGTAAGCATCATTTTAGCAAACCCATTGATTGGTGAAATGAAAAAGGGGGATCTAGATGGCATTCAGGTTTATAAATTTAGAATGAC